>CAZRSI010000144.1:0-6859 GCA_964602575.1 uncultured Anaerolineae bacterium | reverse complement strand
CCCGAGGAGATGCCGAGCCCCCAGCGCCTGGCCGAGCTGGCCCGCGCCCAGTACCACCCCGGCTACAAGCCGCCTCTGGAGAGGCTCCTCCCAGCCGCAGAGCTCTTCCTCCGCCGCTTCCAAGAGGCGGCTAAGGGGGAGGCCGAGCTGCGGCCCTTCTTCAACAGCCAGGCCTGGAGCGACTCCATGAGATCGCCGCCCTCGTCCGGACGGCCTATCCCCGCGCGCCCTATCGGGAGGAGGTCGGGGCGCTCATGGACTTTTACACCAAGCGCTTCGTGGACCGGGAGGAAGCCATCCAGGCGGTGACGGACTTCACCGCCCTGTGGAGCGAGGCGGCAGCCCGCCCCACGTCCACGTGGTGGTCACCTCCCGGCCCCAGCCCAGGGCCTCCAACTGGGTGCCGCCCTACCATCCCCTCAGGGAGGCCCAGGTCCACCGCCTGGCCCGCTTCGGCCCCCCGGAGGTGCGGGCTTTGCTGGCCCAGGCGGGGCGGCCTGAGGAGGCATTGGAGGTTTCTAAGGCCATCGAGAGACCCGAGGGGAAAGCCGAGGCCCTCTCCTCGGTGGCAGGGGCGTGGATGGGGATGGGACGGGAAAAGAGGGCTCTGGCAATCGCCCAGGAAGCATTCCGGGCAGCCCGGTATGGGGAGCGTGGGGATGCCTTCAGCTTTCTCGGCCCTTTCGCCCCCGTCCTGGCCTCCTTCGGGCCGGAGGCGCTGGCGGAGACCTGGCGGCTGGTGGAGGAGGTGAAGTCGTGGTGGAGGTAAGGGAGGCCGGACGATAGATGGCAAGTATCCGTTTATCCGTTAGATATCCGTTGACCTCCATCATCATCCCCAACTGGAACGGTGCCCAGCACCTCCCCACCTGCCTGGACTCCCTCCGCCGTCAGAGCTACCCCAACTTCGAGGTCGTTGTGGTGGACAATGGCTCCACCGATGGCTCAGTGGAGCTTCTGGGGCAGGATTATCCGGAGGTGAAGGTAGTGGCTTTGCCGGAAAATCGAGGCTTCGCTGGAGGGGTAAACGCTGGCATTCGCAAGGCCCAGGGAGAGCTAATTGCTGTCTTCAACAACGATGCTGAGGCAGACCCGCGTTGGTTGGAGGAGTTGGTAGCGGCCCTGGCTTGCCACCCTGAGGCGGGGATGGCCACGCCCAAGGTGCTCCTCTTCGACCGGCGCGAGGTCATCCACACGACGGGGGACTTCTACGGGGTGGACGGGGTGCCAGGTAACCGAGGGGTCTGGCAGCGGGACGAGGGGCAATTCGACCAGGAGGAGTATGTCTTCGGAGCGGCTGGTGTTGCCGCCGTCTACCGCCGGACCATGCTGGAGGAGATCGGCCTCTTCGACGAGGACTTCTTCGCCTTCTGCGAGGACGTGGACCTGGCCTGGCGGGCCCAACTGGCAGGCTGGAGGTGCGTTTACGTCCCCCAGGCAGTGGTCTACCACAAGCTGAGTGCCACCGGCGGTGGAAAGATCGCCAGCTACTATTGCGGCCGCAACTTTATCTATGTCATAGCTAAGGATTATCCTACCTCTCTGTTCAGGAGGTACTGGCGGCGGATTGTGGCTGCCCAATTGCGCATCGCCTGGGAGGCGTTCAGGGCCTGGCGAGGCGAGGCGGCCCGAGCCCGCCTGCGAGGGCAACTGGCCGGGCTATGGGAGCTGCCCAGGATGCTGGCCAAACGTCGCGCCATACAGTCCAGCCGGCGGGTATCTGATGAATATCTAGAGTCTATTTTGACTCATTAACGGCGCTTTGGTGGGCGAAGGCCCCATGAAAATTTTGATGGATGCAGGTCTCTTGACCGAATCCTGGGGAGAACACAGTGAAAACTGAACCGCTTCTTTCTATAATTATTCCCGCTCACAATGAGGAGCTCCGCCTGCCTGGAAGCCTGGAGAAAATCGTGGCTTTCCTTGGGGAACAGGATTACGAGGCCGAGGTGATCGTGGTCGAGAACGCCAGCCAGGATAACACTGCGGGTGTGGTGGAGGACTTCATGTCTCGTTACCCCTTCATCTCGCTGATCCGAGAGGAGCGGAAAGGCAAGGGGTTAGCTGTCAAGCGAGGCATGTTGGCTGGGCGGGGAGAGTATCTTTTCATTTGTGATGCTGATCTCTCTATGCCTGTCGAGGAGGTGTCCAAATTCCTTCCGCCCCAACTCGAGGATTACGATGTAGCCATTGCCTCACGGGAAGTGGAGGGAGCGAAACGGTACGGCGAGCCGGCGTATCGCCATCTCATGGGCCGAGTGTTTAATCTCCTGGTGCGCCTGCTGGCCGTGCCGGGCTTTCAGGACACCCAGTGCGGCTTCAAGTGTTTTCGGCGGGAGGTGGCCCGCGATATTTTCCACTACCAGACCATGGAGGGGTGGGGCTTTGACGTGGAGGTGTTGTTCATTGCCCGCAAGCGAGGTTATCGCATCGTGGAGGTGCCTATCAATTGGTACTACAGCGCCAACAGCAGGATCAGTCCTATCAGGGACACCATCAGCATGGTAGGGGAATTGCTCCGGGTGCGGCTCAACGATTGGCGGGGATTGTATGCTTTGAGAACTCTGGGGGATTCCCAATCCTCTGACAGGTAGTTACTATTTCTCCATCAGGTCAAACCCGAACTCTAGCCGACGCTCTCCAGTCCTTTGCTTTCGGTATTTATCTCGGTCATCTTCCCTGTGACGGTGAAGACCACCCTCTCACAGATATTGGTCACCCGGTCGGCGGCGCGCTCCAGGTTGTGGGCCGCCCATAACAGGTAGTTGGCTTGGTCTATGTGACGGGGATCGGACATAACGTAAGTCATCAACTCTCGATAGACCTGGTTGTAGAGAGCATCCACCTCATCGTCCTCAGCAGGGAGCGCTCGAGCCGTCTCCACATCTCGCCGGATGAAGGCTTCCAATGCCCGATGGAGCATACTCCGAGCCTTCTCCGCCATGCGGGGAATATCAATCAAGGGCTTGAGTAAAGGACTCTCGCCAATCATTAGATTGATGCGAGCAATCCCCTTCGCGTAATCCCCGATGCGCTCCAGTTCCGTGGCCAGTACCAGGATAGCAGCCAAAACACGAAGGTCGCTGGCCATGGGCTGCTGGGTAGCGATGAGAACCAGAGTATCGGCCTCGATGGCAAAGCGCTTCTCGTTAATGAGTTGGTCGTGAGCAATCAAGCGTCGCGAGCCTTCGAAATCCCGCTGTTTAAGCATCTTTACAGACTCTATGAGAGCATCCCCCACCATGTTCCCCAGAGTCAGGATCTCTTCCTGCAAACGTTGTAACTCCCGATCAAAAGTTTCTCGTGGCATATAACTTCCCTCCTCCCTGACAGTAGACCACTCGCACCTAACCTGCTCGACCGGTGATGTAATCCTCTGTTAACTGCTGGCTTGGATTGGTGAAGATAGTCTCCGTGGCATCAAACTCGATCAACTTACCCAGCCAGAAGAAGCCAGTCCAGTCGGACACACGCGCCGCTTGCTGCATATTGTGGGTGACGATGACAATGCAGTAATTCTCTTTAAGCCTCTGCATTAATTCCTCGATCTCCAAGGTGGCAACTGGGTCCAGAGCCGAGCAGGGTTCGTCCATCAGGATAACCTCGGGCTGGACGGCGATGGCACGGGCGATGCATAGGCGTTGCTGTTGGCCCAGGGAGAGGCTGAGCGCGTCCTGCTTGAGATTGTCCTTCACCTCGTCCCACAGGGCTGCCCCACGCAGGCTCTCCTCCACGATCTCGGCCAGATTCCCTCTTTTGTCCAGCCCCAACACGCGCGGCCCGAAGGCCACATTGTCGAAGATGGATTGGGGGAAGGGGTTGGGACGCTGGAACACCATCCCCACCCGCCGGCGCAGATCTACTACATCAGTACCAGGCGCGTAGATGTCCTGGCCGTCGAGTAGGACGCGCCCTTCTATGCGCGTGCCAGGTATGGTATCGTTCATGCGATCGAGGCAGCGCAGAAAGGTGCTCTTCCCACACCCCGACGGCCCGATCAGCGCCGTGATCTGACGGTCTCTGATGGTCATCGAGATATCCGACAGAGCTTGAAAATCGCCATAGTAGAAATTTAGGTGCTCTACTTCAATCTTATACATGCGTTTCGATGGACGTGAAGCATGAAATGTGGGTTACCCAAATCGGCCGGTAATGTAATCCTCTGTCCGCTGGTCGCGGGGAGAGGTGAACATTTCTTTGCCGGGCCGGTACTCGATCAATTCGCCCATGAGAAAGAAGGCGGCGTAGTCGGCCAGGCGGGCAGCCTGCTGTATGCTGTGCGGGACGATGATAATGGTGTAGTTCTTCTTCAGTTCGAACAAAGACTTCTCCACCTTGCCGGTGGAGATAGGGTCCAGTCCCGATGTTGGCTCGTCGAGGAGCAGGACCTCTGGCTCCAGGGCCAGGCTGCGGGCTATGCACAGCCGCTGTTGCTGCCCCCCCGATAGCCTGCTAGCCGGATCATCGAGCCGGTCCTTCACCTCATCCCACAGGGCGGCCTGGGTTAGGCTGCGAACCAGGATCTCCTCCAGACGGGCTCGATCTCGCACGCCGGCCAACTTGGGGCCGTAGAGGACGTTTTCGCGCACCGTGCCAGGCAGGGGCAGCGGCAGAGCGAATACCATCCCCACCCGCCGTCGCAAGCTAATGACATCCACTCCAGGGGCGTAGATGTCCTGTCCATCCAGCAGAATCCGCCCCGACATCCGTGTGTCCTCCACCAGATCGTTCAGCCGGTTGATGAGCCTCAGCAACGTGGTCTTGCCCCCCGCAGCCGGCCCGAAGAAAACCGTGATAGCATTAGCCGGCACATCAAGCGTCACATTGCGCAGGGCGGGCTTGCCGTTATAGAAGTAGCTTACGTTTTCGATGCGGATCTTAGGATCACCTTGATGTTGCATAAAGCATCATGCCCCTCAAACGTCAAGCGTCAGACGCCAGCCGTCAACCTATTGACGCTTCACGTTTGACGTTTTACTCTACCACTGTCTTCGCCGCCGAAAGTAGCTCCGAATCACCGTCGCCACCACGTTCATGGAAAGCACCACCGCCAACAGCACCAGCGCCGTGCCATATTGGATCTTTATAGGCATGCCCGGCACCTGGGTGCTGATGACGTAGAGATGATAGGGCAGGGCCATGGTCTGGTCGAAAGGGGACCGAGGCAAGCGCGGCAGGTAGAAGGCGGCCACGGTAAAGAGGATGGGGGCTGTCTCGCCGGCCGCTCGCAGCAATCCCAGGATGATGCCGGTGATGATGCCTGGCAGCGCCTGGGGCAGCACGATGTTGCGGATGCCCTGCCAGCGGGTCCCTCCCAGGCTGGCGCTGACGGTGCGGAACTCGGTGGGCACAGCCCGCAGTGCTTCCTCGGCGGCGCTGATGATAATGGGCAGGGTCATGATGGCCAGTGTCAGCGAGCCGGCCAGGATAGACGTGCCGAACTGGAGAAAGAGCACAAACAACCCCAGGCCAAACAGACCATACACCACCGATGGGATGCCAGCCAGATTAATGATGGCCAGCCGGATGGCACGGGTGAGCCAGGTGTCGCGAGCATACTCAGACAGGTAAATGGCACCTCCCACCCCTATCGGGATCGCCACCAGCGCCGTGCCCAATGTCAAGAGCAGCGTGCCCACAATGGCTGGAAAGACGCCACCGGCCTTCATCCCCTCGCGGGGCATGGCGGTGAGGAACTCCCAACTGATGGCTCCGATGCCCCGCACGACGATGGTGCCGATGACGAGCAGAATGGGCACCACCACGATCAGGGCAGCCAGGCCCAGCAGGGCGAAGCCTACTCGTTGCACCAGATGACGATTCGTCAACGCAGCCCTCCTCGCCGCCGTTTTTTGAAGATCGTTGTGGCAGCCGCTAAGTTGATGAGAAAGGTCATCAGGAAGAGGATGATGCCAATGCCGAAGAGGGCATGGTAGTGCACGCTACCCTGAGCCACCTCGCCCATCTCGGCGGCAATGGTGGCCGTCATGGTGCGTACAGGGCGGAAGAGCGAGTCAAGAGTGAGGGGCATACGGGCTGCGTTGCCCGTTACCATCATTACTGCCATCGTTTCCCCGATGGCCCGGCCCATGCCCAGCATCACCGCCGTGACGATGCCGGAGCGGGCAGCGGGCACCACCACTCGCCAGATGGTCTGCCACTGAGTAGCGCCCATGGCCAGCCCCGCGTCACGATAGCTCTTGGGCACCGCGTCGAGGGCGTCCTCGGCCACGCTGATGATGGTGGGCAGCGACATGTAGGCCAGGATAAGGGCGCCTGTGAAGGCGGTCAGTCCGGTGGGCGCCCCCAGCGTCTCCCGAACCAGGGGGGCAACCAGCGTCATCCCGAAGAAGCCCAGTACCACCGAGGGGATGCCAGCCAACACCTCGATCATTGGCTTGAGAATCTCGCGGGCCCAGTCCGGCGCCACCTCGCGTACGAAGACCGCCGTCGCCACCCCTAACGGCAGGGCGATAACGATGGCACTCACCGTGACCAGGACTGACCCCAGGATGAGAGGCAGCGTGCCGAACAGGTCAAAGGTGGGATACCAACGCGTGCTGAAGAGCTCACTCAGCGGCACCTCAAAGAAGACAGGCACGCCCTCCCGCAGCAAGAAGATGAAGATGAGCACCACGAAGCCGATACTGGAGAAACCGATCACCCGGATGAGGGCTTCGATGGCGAATTCGGCAACATTAAACCTTTTGAATGTTTTCTCTTTGCTGGCCTCAGCGATCATGTGTGCTCCCTGCTCATCCTAATCTAGTTAACCCGCATTCGAACTTCTGGTCAATGCGGACCTTTTCACTCCGCTCCGCCACCAACCGGCAGGTTTCCAGAACACCCAGCGAATCGC
>CAZRSI010000143.1:0-7080 GCA_964602575.1 uncultured Anaerolineae bacterium | reverse complement strand
TTAGTACAGCGGCGGACTAAGGTCCGCCGTGAGCATTTTTCGGATAGGCTCTTAGGCGATTCAACGGATGGCCCCCCGCACTTGGCGGGAGAGGATGCCGAATTCGTCGCTGTATAGCATCTCCAGACGACGGGGCCGGGGGAGAGGAACAGGGAAGGAGGCCTCGATGCGCCCCGGCCGGGAACTCATGACCAGGATACGATCGGCCAGGAAGATGGCCTCTTGGATGCTGTGGGTCACCATGACCACTGTCTTCCGCTTCGCGCCCCAAATGCGCAGCAGTTCCAGGTTCATCTGCTCCCTGGTGAGGGCATCCAGGGCACCGAAGGGCTCGTCCAGCAGCAGGATAGCTGGATCATGGATGAGAGCCCGGGCAATGGCCACCCGCTGCTCCATGCCACCCGAGAGCTCATGGGGATAAGCTTCCTCAAAGCCCTCCAGCCCCACTAGCTTCAGGAGTTCCCTGGCCGGCTGAGCTGCCTCCTCGACCTTCAGGCCATTGATCTCCAGTGGCAGGGTCACGTTTCTGAGGACAGTTCGCCAGGGCATCAGGTTGGCCTTCTGGAAAACGAATCCGATCTGGCGGCGAGGAGCGGTCAGCAACTCACCATCCAGGTAGACCCTGCCGCTCGTGGGTCTCACCAGGCCGCCCAGAACCCGCAGCAAGGTGGACTTGCCGCAGCCCGATGGCCCCACGATGCACAGAAATTCCCCGGCGCCAACCTCAAGAGAAACACCCTCCAGGGCCTCGAGGGAACTCTGCTGCCCCTCAAAAGTAACGGTTATCTCGTCGGCTACTAGAACGGGGCCCGCTTCACGTTTCACGTTTGACGTTTCACGTTTGACGCTTGACGTTTTACGTTTCACACTCAGAAGCTGCCTTTCATGGAGACCCAACAAACCGATTGGTAAACATCCTCTCCACATCCACCTCGGTATCAATCAGCCCGATACGTCGCATGATGCGCTGGGACTCCTCCCAGGCGGCGCGGTCGGAGTAGCCCAGTTGATCGCCCCGCCAGAATTCGACGGCCTCAAGCAGGACAGCTTTTTGCAGGACCTCGTTTTCTCCAGCGATCTCCGGCACGAATTTCTTGCAAATGGCGAAGGCTTCATCGGGGTGTTCGATGGTGTATTTCAACCCGCGCAGCACAGCCTGGACCAGTCCCTGCACCAACTCCGGCCGCTCAGCGATGGTCTGTTCGTTGGTGATGAGACCATTGGACACCAGGTTGGCGTAATCGGCCACGTAGATCACATTTATCGCGTACCCCGCCTGGCTCAGTTGCACCGGTTCGTTCAAGGCATAGCACACCGCAGCATCCACTCGACCCTCGGTAAGGCTGGCCACCTGGGTGTATCCGATGACCTGCAGGTTGACCTGGGCTTCGTCTATCCCCTCGGCGTGGAGGAGAGCCCGCCAGCCGATATAGCTAGCCCCCTCAGTGGCTGGGATGCCCACTGTCTTGCCCACCAGGTCCTCTGTCCTTTTGATGCCCTTCTCCTTCAGAGAGACTACGCACACGGGGAAGCGGCGATACCAGTTTAGAACGTAGATCACTGGCAGCCCCTGAGACCGGGCCAGGATGACCTGATCCCCGCTGGCCGCGGCGAACCGCAGCTCGCCCGCCCCCACCAGCTTTAGCAGGTCGGTCTCCATGCCGTAGTCGAACTCCACCTCGATGTTCTCGGCGGTGAAGTAGCCCTTCTCCACAGCCACATAGAACGGGGCAAACTGAACATTTGGAATGTAGCCCATGGCCAAGGTAATCGTCTCCGGTGCAGGCGACGTGGGTGTGGAGGTTGGTTTGGACAGGCTACAACCGCCGAGGGCGACAATGACACCCAAACACAACAATGAATTTAGAATCGAGCGAATTATTTGCCTCATGTAAAAAACCTCCCTCTTTGTTGTTTTGGATTTCAAACTTCCCTTGCTATTTCCTCTTTGATCGCCGAAGGTCTCTGACCGAGGCGCAGCGGGCTCGGTCGGGAGACCTTCACCCATCATGGGCTTTGAGCCTTGGAGAGCTGCTATCTCTTCCACGAGAGCAGCAAACCCTCCAGGGCGGCCACGGCCGCATAGAGGCTGATGGCAATGGTCACCAGAGTGAACAGGGCCACGAACATGAGAGGCGTGTCGAAGAGTCCTCGGGCCAGGTTTACCAGAAAACCCAATCCGCGATCAGCACCCACGAACTCGCCCACAACCGCCCCGATCACAGACAGGGTAACGCCCACTTTAAGCCCGCCCAGGAGCACAGGCAGGGCGGCCGGCACCTCCAGCATGGTGAATATCTGCCAGCGGGTGGCCTCCAGGGAGCGCATCAGGTCCATCAAGTCCTTTTCCGCCGAGCGAATGCCGACGATGGTGTTGATCAGGACCGGGAAAAATAGGGTGAGGGCGCAGACCAGGACCTTGGAGAGGCTGCCGAAGCCGAACCAGATCACCAGCAGGGGAGCCAAGGCCACTATGGGGATGGACTGGGAGGCCACGATGTAGGGCGAGAGGATGCGCTCTATGGATTTGGACTTGGCCAGGATATAGCCCAGCAGGGTAGCGGCCGTTAATCCTAAAGCTAGCCCTCCGAAGATCTCCAACAGGGTTATCTGGGTGTGACGCCAAAGGGTGCCGTCACTGGCCACGGTCAGAAATTTGGCGTACACCCGCCCTGGCGAGGGCAAGATGAAAGGTGGGTAGTCGCCCAGGCGAACGACCAGCTCCCAGAGGCCAAGAAAGAGAAGAAGGGCCAGAGGAACAAGTAGATACTCCGTACGCTGCTGAGCCAGTGTGGAAAGCCTGCTCACGAACTTCGAGCTCTGTCTTAGCTGTGCTGGTGATCCCACGGCTTTTATTCTCCTATAAGGTTGAGCCTGCATTGTTCACCCTCCCCAAAAAACAACCCCGAAGGCCTTTTGGCCCTCGGGGCGTGTTCACACGATCTCAGACCTGGCTTAACAGCCAGCCGCTATCTTGCTAACCCTCTCCCATCCGGACTATACCGTCGGCTCTGGCCTCTCACCAGATCTGCCTCATGGCGGCTTGCACAGCGATTTGGGAGCAAACCCTACAAGGGAGCCTCATCGCATCCCCAAGCTTTTGCTGTGCATGCCCCACGGCTCGCGGGCTCGATTCAGTAGTCAGTAACCAGATGTCAGTGGTTAGACCGTCTGACTACTAGCTACTGATTACTGCCTACTGAGATCATACCGCCGATCGGGAATTGGTTCCAGGTCCCACTGGAACCTCACCCTGCCCCGAGGGTCTCTAGGATTGTGATTATAATTATAGCGCGGTTTGCAGGTTTGTCAAACTGATGGTATAATATACACTGTTTGGGTATAAATCCCAAGACTGCGTTTTGACGCCAATCAATCGTTCAGAACCCATCCGAACACCGCCTGGTAGCCCGGTTTCCTGATAAACATGTAGAGAGATAGGGGTTACTTAATGAAATCAACGGTAGCGCGGATTATTGTACTGGCTGTGCTTATAAACATTCTACTGTTTTCTGTTGTCTACGCCCAAGGGACGATCAGCGCGTACATGACCGATGCTCCCGATGGGACAGAGATGACGGTGTTTCCATCTGGGATAAGTGTGGTCTACCTCGTTCTCCAGTACGCCGATATGCAGAACGATGAGATTATGGTAAGGGTGTATGACAATGTGGGCAGCGTGATATTCGAAAAGATCCGGACTTACACAGGCGCGGGGACGGAGTCCATCGAGATCTATCCGACTGGGCGAGGAGCATTCCCCGATGGACGGTATGTTACCAATTTGTACAGCGGTTTATTCCCCATGAAAACAATTATCTGGGAGGTAACTCCGGATGCTGGGATGGCCACTCCCACCCCTCCTTCTCCAACCGCTACGGCGACAGCGGTGCCTCCCACACCCACACCAACCCCGCCGCCACCAACCCCCACGCCAGTGCCGCCTACGGCCACCCCAACCCCGCCACCCACGCCCACACTGACACCTGGGCAACTAACGCCAACACCGCTGCCTCCCACGCCACCTCATACGCCCGGACAGCCATATCCGGCCCAGCCAACTCCGACACCTCCTCTTATCTCAACGCCGACGCCGGTGCCCGAACAGCCAACGCCGGTACCCGAGCAGCCAACGTTGACGCCAACCCCGGTTTTGCCCACGGTCACAGTTACCGAGGTAGCACCAACACCCATGCAGACCGCCACTGCGGCGGCTTCGCCAACACCTACAGAGGTCATCGTTCGCCCCTCAGCCACGCCAATGCCTGCTACGGTGGAGACGGTACCCTCTCCCACCCCGACAACATTGCTGCTAACGCCGAGTGCCACGCTAACATCAAGGCCCACCATGGTGCCCACCCTGGTGCCCACCGTCACGGCAGTGACCCCGGAAGGGACGGGGAATCTTTGGGTCATTGCCGGTTATGGCGTAGGAGGGGTGGTGCTGGTCTCTTTGGCGCTATTTCTCTGGCGCAGGCGCTTTCTCTGATCCTCCCTAGACAATTCCACAAAAGGAGTGTGAACCGATGAAACGCTTAGTTACCATCACCATCGCTTTGTGCTTGATTATGTTGCTGGCCAATATCGCCATGGCTCAGACCCTGGCTAATGTCCACCTGAGCGATTCACCCGATGGAGAAGCCATGACTCACTTTCCATCGGGTGTCACCACTGTCTATGCCATCTTCGACTACGCCGATATGGTAGATGAGCCGATTAAAGTAAGGGTTTACGACAACTACGGCACCATCCTCTTCGAGGTGACACGGAACTACACTGGGACTGGAACCGAGTCCATACCGACTACGACCAGTGACGGGTATTTCCCCGACGGTCGGTATGTGACCAATTTCTATCGCGGTGAATACGTGAGCAGAACCATCATCTGGGAGGTTGGCGAGTTTGTGGCCCCGGCATCTGTCCAACCGACGCCCACGCCAGCAGCTATCGCCAGAGTCTATAATCAGGTGAAGGACCTTGTTCTTCCGGCTGTGGCGGTAGTACTGATCATATTTGTTGGCTGGGCGGTGCGACGGGTGTTGGCTCCTCGCTAATCTATTTCTGAGGAGGTAAGAGAATGCCTAAGAAGGCTCTCTATAAAGTGCTGAGCATCCTAGCTGTTGCCGCTGTCTTTGTGGTGGGAGTCTGGCTTGGCAGACTGTACTCTGCCGCTGGTGGTCCAGGAGCATCTGCCGTGCAGCGGTTTGGGTCAACGGTTGCTCGCCAGGTGCGGCAGCTATGGGAGGCACCCCCCACTCCCACAGTGGCGAGCAGGTATTCCCCTAACGTCCCCTGCATTAGTCTGGAGGAACTGAAGGAGAAATTGGATGCCGGCGCTGAGGTTGTTGTCGTTGATGTGCGCAGTAAGGAGGAATTCGATCAAGGCCACATACCGGGAGCTATCTCGATTCCCTATTCAGAAATAGAGGCTCGGTACCGTGAGCTTCCTCGCGACAAAGAGATCGTCACCTGTTGTGCCCGCTGCTGACCCCCTCCAGATGACAGTGCCCGTGCGGCACAGTTCCTTCTCGATCATGGGTTTAGCGATGTCAAAGCCATGAACCGCGAATTCGTTTACTGGGAAAAGCGGGGATACCCCGTTGAAAAGTGAAATTTGAAAACCAAAACCGAAAGGAGTCTAAGGATGAAAATAAAAGAAGCAGTAGTTGCTATGATAGCCCTGGGACTGGCTGCGGTGCTTGTAGGAGTGGTAAGCGCGGAGGTCGCGGACTCCCTTGCAGATCAGGAAAGCATTATTGAGAACCTCCACATGAGCGACTCATGTGATGGCCCTGCCAGGGTCCTTTTCCCCGCCGATACGGATACTGTGTATGTGGTCTTCGATTACTTCAATATGCATGAGCAGCCGTATCGAATTGCAGTAGACAATGAAGACCATAGTATCGAGTTATACAATGCAACCCACTCATACACGGGTTCGGGCACTGAGTGCATAACTGTAACCTATCTCTATGGCTCTATCCCTCCGGGCACGTACAGAACGCAGATCTGGGATGGTACGTTTGCTATCAAAACTTGGCTGTGGCACATACGTCCGGGCGGATCAGGAGAAATAACCAATCCCCGCATGAGTCTTTCCTCTGACGGCCCACCTCAAGCGAAGTTCAAGGAAGGCACACGAACAGTCTGGGCCATTTTCGATTATGAGAATCTGCCAGGAAATGAGGTACAAGTAGAAATCTACAGCCGTATGGAAGATGGTAATAAGAGCTTCGTTAAGGGAAGCTCGCCGGTGACTCTCAGCGGTTCAGGGACGACATCTATTAGTGTAACCCACAGCTTAATAACGGGTTATCCAGCAGGAGCGTATAGTGCGCATATCTTGATAGACGGATATGTGGACGCCATTGCGGATTGGTACGTTCTGCATGGGGTTTACTTGCCTTTGGTAGTGAAAAATCACCAATAAAGTTTAGCCTAAGTAAATAACGTGCTTGAAGGTCAAAGACAAAGGGGAGTAGGCTTTCCTACTCCCCTTTGTCTTGGTAGCCTCATGATTTTACCCTAGACCTTCATCGCCTTCCCGACAAAGGCACTTTGACACGCCAGAGGTCACTGTATGGATGCTGCATGGTGATCAATGCCTACAGCCGATCTAACCTCTCTCCAGCAACCTCAACGAGCATACCCAGTGGTCAAATGTAACAATGTACTATTGTTTAAAAGCCCTGTTCATACCAGGGGTTACATCCCTACGATCTTCATCTTAGCATCTAGCATCCTCGGCGGCCTCGCGGGTTCTACTTTCGACAGCCTGCTGGGGGCTACGGTGCAGGGGATCTACTATTGCTTTCTGTGCCAGAAGGAGACCGAGGCCAGTGTCCATCGCTGTGGCCAGCCAGCTCAGCACCTTCGTGGCTGGCGCTGGCTGAACAACGATGTGGTGAACTTCGCCAGCTCCATTGTGGGCAGTTTGATAGCTGGCTTGTTTGGGTGGCTTGTCTTGTGACAGCGGGGGACGGTCGGCACAAGCATGGCGGTTATGAGACCCTTGGGGTTTGAGAAAACCCCAAGGGTCTGAACCGTTAAGTTGACAATACGCCCCTAATGTGTACAATA
>CAZRSI010000142.1:0-7086 GCA_964602575.1 uncultured Anaerolineae bacterium | reverse complement strand
CTTCGTGGCCGGGCCGATGATCGCCTCCCTGGTCCTCAGTTTCACCCGTTGGGATATGCTCAGCCCGCCGGAATGGGTCGGAGTGAAGAATTATGTGCACATGTTCACCGCCGATCCTGACTTCTGGCAATCGCTGAAGGTTACGGCCGTGTACACCGTCTTCAGCGTGCCCCTGCGGCTGCTCACCGCCCTCTTTCTGGCCATCCTGCTCAACGAGGCCACGCGAGGGGTCGGCATCTTCCGCACGGCCTTCTATCTCCCCAGCATCGTGGCCAGCGTGGCTGCTGCTGTCCTCTGGTCGTGGATTCTGAACCCCAAGTTCGGGCCGGTGAACGGCGCCCTGCGCCTCTTCGGCATCAAAGGGCCATCCTGGTTCTCCGACCCTCGGTACGCCCTGTGGGGGCTGGTAATCATGAGCACCTGGGGAGTGGGAGGGGAGATGCTCATCTTCCTGGCCGGACTGAAGAGCATCCCCCAGCAATTGTATGAGGCGGCCGAAATTGATGGCGCCGGACGCTGGGTCCGCTTCACTCGGGTGACCCTGCCCATGCTCAGCCCCACCATCTTCTTCAACTTCGTCATGTCCATGATTGGCTCCTTCCAGACCTTTGACTCGGCGTACGTTATCTCCACCGCCCGGGCGGGGACCATCGGCGGCCCGATGAACTCCACCCTTTTCTACATGCTTCATCTCTATCGCAACGCCTTCGGGTGGCAGAAGATGGGATATGCTTCGGCCTTGGCCTGGGTGCTCTTCCTGATCATCCTGGTGTTGGTATTGCTGACACTCCGCTCTTCGAGCTTGTGGGTCTATTACGAAGCGGAGAGGAAGGAGTAGCGAGATGACAGAGATCGCAGTCTCTACGCGGCGATTGGTCCGTGGAGTGCCGTGGTGGCGCGGGAAGAGGGCGGGAAAGATTGTGCACGATGTGGTGGTCTACACCCTGCTCATCGTGCTCAGTGGCCTCTTCGCCTTTCCCTTCTTCTGGATGCTCTCCTCGGCCCTGAAGCCAGAGTATCAGATCTTCGTCTGGCCTCCCCAGTGGATTCCGAACCCCATCATGTGGAGCAACTTCCGCGAGGCGTTGGGCAACCCGCTGCTGCCCTTCCATCTCTTCTTCCGCAACACGATGATCATCGAGGTGGCCGTGCTCAGCGGTCGTCTCCTCTCCTGCACCCTGGTCGCCTACGGCTTCGCCCGTCTGAATGCGCCGGGCAAAAACCTGCTTTTCACCATCCTGCTGGCCACATTGATGCTTCCTGCTCCGGTAACCATGATCCCGAAGTTCATTCTCTTCAACAAACTGGGCTGGGTGAACACCTTTCTACCCCTGACAGTGCCCGCCTGGTTCGGCGAGGCCTACGCCATCTTCCTGATGCGTCAGTTCTTCATGTCCATCCCCCGCGAGCTGGAGGAGGCGGCGCGCATTGACGGGGCCAGCACCTTTCAGGTCATCCGCTACATCATCGTCCCTCTGAGTGTGCCTGTCCTGGCAGTCATCGCCGTTCTGACCTTCAAGGACAACTGGAACGACTTCATGAATCCCCTGATCTACCTGAACGATGCCAAGCTCTACACCCTGGCTGTGGGCCTGGCCTTCTTCAATGGGCAATTCGATGTGCAGATGAATCTGCTGATGGCGGCCTCCGTCGTGGTCATGCTGCCCCTCGTCATTCTCTTCTTCATCGCCCAGCGCGCTTTCGTCGAGGGCATCACGCTGACAGGACTGAAGGCCTGACCCCATGGAAACAGGCGTCAATCCAATTACCAAATCCACAATCCACAATCCGCAATCCGCAATCCCTGCCGTTGCCCTCTTTCTGGCCTCAGCTACGGGCCTGATTTTCGAAATCACCCTCACGCGCCTCTTCTCGCTCTACTTCCAGTACCACTTCGCCTTCCTGGCCGTCTCCCTGGCTGTGCTCGGGTTGAGCCTGGGCGCGGCCCTGGGCAGATTCGCAGCCCCTTCCGATCCAGGATCGGCCAGCGGGAAGGACCTGCTCCTTACCCTGATCGCTCTCAGCGTGAGTTTCCCCCTGGCTGCCACAATCATGGCCCGGCTGCCATCGGCTGCCTCGGTGCTTCCCTACGCTGTCGTAGCACTGATCCCCTTCGTTCTCATTGGCCTCTTTGCCGCCCTCGCCTTCGCCCGATTTGCCCCGCAGGGCGGCTTGCTCTACGCTGCCGACCTGACCGGCGCGGCCTTGGGTGTGGTTGCCGTGCTGGGATTGTTGACCGTTCTGAGAGCCTTCAGCGTGATCATTCTATTGGGGAGCATCACCGGATTGGCAGCTACCCTGCTCGCTGTTTCCCAATTTCCTTTGAGACGCTACTCGTTCGCTTCGCTCCTGGCCTTGTTGGCCAGCGTCAGCCTGCTGGGCCTCAATCTCGTGTCGGGGTGGATTGATTACTCCCCAGAACACATCGCTGGTGCGCCGCGAGACAAGACCATGGTCGCCATCCTGCAGAACCCCTCCCAGGACGCCCGCATCGTGTACACGGCTGGCGGCCCCTTCGCCCGCGTGGACGTGGTGGAGACAAAAGACCCCGAGGCCAAATTCGTCTTCACCGACGGCGGCGCTGGCAGTTACATGCTCCGCTTCGATGGGGACCTGGAGAGGGTGACACATCTGCGGGATTCGGTGGAATTCATCCCCTTCACCCTGGGCCAAACGAAGCGGACACTGGTGATCGGGGCGGGAGCGGGCAAGGACGTGGTGCTGGCACTGCTGGCTGGCGCGAAAGAGATCACCGCGGTGGAGGTGAATCCGACCATGGTAAAGGCCACTCGCCACTTCTCCCACTACAACGGGGGAATTCTGGACCGACCGGAGGTGGAGCTGGTGGTGGGCGATGCCCGCACGTTTGTGGAGCGAACACCCGATCAGTACGAACTGATCTATCTCAACCTGGTCTACACGCAGGCTGCTGAGCCAGCTAGCCAGGCGCTGGTGGAGAGCTACATCTTCACCCAGCAAGCCTTCCGCTCCTATTTGAATCACCTATCACCTGACGGCCATCTGGCCATTGTCTCCCACAGCGCTCTGGAGGGGAGCCGGGCGGCCATCACTGCGCTGCAGGTCCTGGCCGACGGCGGAAAGCCTCTGCCCCAGGCTTTGGATCACATGGCCCTGCTGATGGTCCCGGCCGACGACCCTACCCAGCGGACAACGGTCATGGTGCTGGGTAAAAAGCCCCTCCAAGATGCGGAAATCCGCACTCTGGCAGCGGTGGCAAATCGCCTGGGCCTGCAACCCCTGTTCCTGCGAGGGGTGTTCGAACTGCCCTTTGCGCCACTGCTGCAAGGGGACACCCTGGAGGAGTTCCTGGCTGGAGACCCCACCTACGACCTGAGCCCAACAGACGACGATCAACCTTACTTCTTCAAGCTCGACCCCGGCCTGCCCTCCCCGGTTCGACAGGCATTGGTGATAGCGGCTGCTCTCTCTGCTGCGCTCCTGCTCCTGAGCCTGTGGTCAGCAGGTCCCGTGAGCAATCGTCGGAGGTGGATTGGCTTGGTGATCTACGCAGCGCTGATTGGGGTCGGCTTCATGCTGGTGGAGATACCCCTTATCCAGCGTTTCCAGCTCCTGCTGGGACATCCGATCCTGTCGGTGGCTACGGTGTTGGGCACGCTGCTGCTGGCAGGTGGGCTGGGAAGCCTGGTCAGCCAACGCTGGCCGGAAGGGCACTTGCCCCGGCGGGTGATCGTGGCCGCTCTGTGGGTCGGCGCGGCGGCGCTGGCATACTGGCTGGTTTTGCCAGCGCTGGTTCGTGGGCTGCTGAGCGCGCCCTTGGCCTGGCGGGTGCTGGCCACCATCGGCCTGACGACGCTGGTGGGCATTCCCCTGGGCATCCCCTTCCCCAGCCTGCTGCGGCTGGCGGCCCCATACCGGCAGCGCGTGGCTCTGCTATGGGCCCTCAACGGCGCCTTCTCCGTGCTCGGGTCCACCCTGGCCGTGGTTCTGTCCATGATCTGGGGATTCGGTTGGGCGCTGGCCACGGGTGCGGGACTGTATCTGCTATTGGTCGTCCTGGTTTGGAGATTTGTAGAGGTGTTCCCATGAAGATAGGCATCATTTCCCCCCAGGATTGGGGGCTTCCGGTAGCCAGCACCGCTTCTGAAACCCCCATCCCAGGCCTGGGCGCCTCTCCGGCGGAACTCGACCGGCGGATGCGGGGCAATCTCTACCAGTGGCTGCCCCGACAACTGGACCCCGACGCCGGCGCCTTCTACGGCTTCTATCGCGCTCCCGACGGGTACCGCGAACCACCGCAGACGGCGAATCTCATCGTCAGTTGGCAGTTGATGGCGGCGTACGATCGCTTCGCCGATGGCCAATTCCTGGAGCAGGCTCAACGGGCTCTGGATTTCTACTACCGTCGCTTCGTGGTCAGCCATCCGATGAGCGTAGTTGCGGGCGGAGCCCGCGACGGTGTGGCGACCCAGGAGATATGGACCAAGTTCAGCGCCGAGTTCGCGATCAGCGCAGTGGGTCTCTATCGCCGCACTGGCCAGGGGGCATGGCTGGAGCGAGCCGAGCAGAGTGGGCGCTATCTGCTTCAGGCGGCGCGCCACGGCTTCGCTCCCAAGTACCGCCTGAACACGGGGCGCTGGGGGGATTTGACCTTTGGCTGGGACTCCTGGGGCCGGGCGGTCGAGGCGTGCCTGGACCTGGCTGCGGCCACAGATGATGCGTCTTGGCAGAGCCTGGCCCTGCGTTGGGGAGAGCATGGCCTCGCAGTCCAGGCAGAGGACGGCTGCTTCTACCTGATTGACCAGGAGTACTACAACACCGACCTGGCGGCCGACGAGCTGCGCGCCATGGTATTCCTGTACGAACTCACCCAGGATGAGTGCTTCTTGCAAGCTGCCCTGCGTTTCGCCGACTGGCACCTGGCTCACCAACGGCCCGACGGCGCCTGGGCCATGACCCTGGACCGGGACGGCAATGTGGTCGTCCCGACCGTTGGGCCGGGGGACGTGCCCAACATCGCCATTGCCCTGCTGCGCGTGCATCACCTCACTGGCGAAGCCCGCTACCTGGATGCCGCCCTGCTGGCCTTCAGGTATTCCCTCTCGAAACAAGTGCTACCCGGCAGCGATGAGCCCTATGCCGATGACCCCAATGTGCAATGGGGCTTTTGGTCCTGGGACCCTTACTACGACTACTCTGTGTCTGGCGACCAATCCACCCACCATGTGCGGGGGATGATGTTTGCGTTGGACTATCTGGGACGGTTATACCATGAAAACCAGCGGAGCCTGGATTCGGGAAGCTCTGGCTGACGCCTATTACGACTCGATCCCGCTGATCACCATCAACCTGCTCTGGTGCCTGCTCACTCTCCCCCTGATCACCGCTCCTCCGGCCGCGGCCGGCCTGTACTACGCCACCAATCGCCTGGCCCATCGCAGGTCCGCCAACTGGCGCACGTTCTTCGAGGGCTTTCGCGCCCACTTCTGGCTGGGTTGGCGCTGGGTTCTGACCAATCTGCTGGTACTGGCGGTGCTGCTGGGCGATGCCTGGTTTTACGGCAGGATGGGGTGGGGATGGGGCGAATGGGTTCAGGGATTCTTCGTTGGCCTGGCCATCCTGTGGGGGCTGCTACAAATCTACACTTTCCCGCTCCTATTGGAGCAGCAGGAGCGCCGCATGCTGGTGGCGGTGCGCAATAGCGCGGTACTGTACCTTAGGCGTCCCCTTTTTAGCATAGGATTAGCCCTCGTGGTTATCCTGCTGATCGGGCTGAGCACCTGTCTTCTGCCTCCGTGTTGGCTGTTTTTCACTGCCAGCTTGAGTGCATTCCTGGCCAATCGGGGCACCATTGTCCTGATCGAGAGTTTGCAGTAAAACTTGACAGTTTCCCTTGGTTGCGGTATCCTCTAGGGACGACTGAACCAAGGAGAGGAACTTGCGAACTTCTGCCCCATTGCGGTTGGACGATTATGTGAGAATCGCTGTCTTACCCCTGGTAGTGGCCCTCGCCACCCTGCTGCAGGTGCACTTTGTTCCCTACGATCTCGCAGACCCCTTGACAACCCCGACGACCACAGCAACCCCTACTTCAACAGCAACCCTTACCCCAACGACTACACCTACCTGTACACCGACGCCGACCGCGACTCCGAGCCCGACAAACACACCCACCCAGGCCGCCTCTAGCCGCATCCTGCTGCCTCAAATCAAGGATACCCAAGCAACAGCTGCGACCGGCCAGGTCTTCCTGCCCCAGGTCGGGCATTCGTCGCCGGCTACCCCAACTTCTACAACAACTCTCACACCAACCCCCACCCCTACACCAACTCCCACACATACCCCCACGTCCACTCCTACTCCAACGCCCACTCCCCTGCCCACCCCCGATGGGGTAGTGCGGGAGGCGCGGGTGCCGATTCTCATGTACCATCACATCTCCGCCCCTCCGCCCGATGCCGACGATATCCGCCGGGACCTCTCGGTCACGCCCCAGGATTTCGAGGCGCAGTTGCGCTATCTGAAGAAAGCCGGCTATCACTCCATAACCCTGCGCGACCTCATTTATTATCTGGCCATAGGCAGGCCTCTGCCCCCCAAGCCGATTATCCTTACCTTCGACGACGGCTATCGGGACAACTACACCTATGCCTATCCCCTGCTCAAGAAGTACGGCTTCGTGGGCACTTTCTTCCTGATCACCGCCCCCATTGACCAAGGGAACGAAGAATACATGTCCTGGGATCAGGTCAGGGAGATGAGCGCGGCTGGCATGGAATTCGAACCCCACTCCTACACCCACCCCGACCTGAGGGACCAACCTGTTGACTACATCGTCTGGCAGGTTCTGGCTTCCAAAGAGGCCATCGAAGAGCGCACGGGCAAAACAGCGCGGTTCTTCTCCTATCCCTCAGGTATGTACGACCAGCAGGTGGTGGATGTCCTGCGCTCGGCTCACTTCTGGGGGGCGGTAACCATCAATCAGGGCGATCGTCAATCATCGGAGCACCCCTTCGAGTTGAAGCGCATTCGGATCAGGGGGGGTGATACGTTGGACGATTTCGTGATGAAGCTGCATCTGGATTGGGAAACACTGACTCCTGAGGA
>CAZRSI010000141.1:0-7208 GCA_964602575.1 uncultured Anaerolineae bacterium | reverse complement strand
GGTGTCTATGGACGATTGAAGGCGCAAATGTAAGTGTGACAGAAGTTCGAGTTCAGAATCCAATTAGGAGGTGTTGAAATGCGTAAGAAAAGCGTACTGTTAGCAAGTGTGAGCCTGGCCGTGCTGGTCGGGCTGGTAGGAGTGGTTGTAGTGTGGGCCCAGGCCGGCGCTGAGGAGAATCCACCTCACACAGTCGCCCGAACGCTGACTAAAGAAGAACTGGCCGCTGGGGAGGAAATGGAGGCCCACTACTTCGACGGTTTCGAGGAGGCGATGAAATTCATCGGCGCCGATCCCGCCAACTTCCAGCCCCCGGCCGCTGGCGCTGGCGAACAGTCCTCTGCGAACGCGGCGCAGCTTCCAATGACTTCACGACAGGTACGATAACGACGACAGTTGTACTAGAGGACACTGCCTCTGACTCCGTGCTGGATGAGCTTCGGGCCGTCGCGGAGCAGAGCCTGATTGATGCAACGAGAGAGAACATTCTCGACAGCATCACGATCTCAGTGGTCCGCTCAACTCGCCCGGTTATAGGCGGTGTCGAGAGCAACACTGAGCATTTGGGCGGTGAGGAGCTCAGTACCTGTACCTCGGGATTCGGGACGAAGGAGTTTGACACGGAAGCGAGAGGCATTTCTACTGCTGGTCATTGCAACAACTCTCAATCCGATGACGGCGCGAGTCTGACTTTCAAGGCAGAGCACGAGGGCACTCATGGCGACTTCCAATGGCACACGGGACCTGACACCATGGGCGACGACTTCTACGCCGGTAGTGATTCATCGACTGAAGTAGACAGGCGCGATCTCATGGCTGTCGGCGCTCCAACCGTGGGGCAGACGCTTTGCCGGAATGGCAAGATGAGCCACAGGGACTGTCAGCAAGTGCGGAAGCTCAACGTCTGCAACGGAAGCAGGTGCAATCTTGTGGAAATGGGGGCGTATCTGTCTGCGGGTGGCGATAGCGGCGGACCTGTGTATTGGGGCAATACGGCCTACGGTCTCCATCAAGGCTGGATATACGACCCGTTCTGGCCGTTTGACCGGGAAGTCTTTTCCCGAGCGGATCGTATCGACGACGCTCTAGGCATTTATATTGCCACCGACTGAATACGGAACACTTTTTCGAGCGTTAGGCTCGCAGAGTTGCACACAGGGGGCAAGCATGACGTCTAGGATCCTAACCGTTGCAGCCGTGGTGCTCGGACTTGTCTCGGCACTCGCGCTTGTTAGCTGTGGTGGGCAGTCCGAGGTGAGCGGGGACGACTACACAATCTTCGTGCACGATGCGTCGTTGCTTCCACGTGGAGGCACAGACGCCGAAGTCGTGGGGACGCTGGCGACCCGGGACGGTTGTGTCCTGCTAGAGCAGGAGGGCTTCGACATCGCCTACCCGGTGGTGTGGCCATCAGGGACGTCGATCGCCAGGGAGGACCCCCTCACGCTGAAGCTGCCGTCGGGTGAGGAACTCGCAGTCGGGCAGGCAGTCAGCGGCGGGGGTGGCTACTTCCACTCGTCGTCAGATGAGGTGAAGGTGGACATCCCCGCCGAGTGCATTCCGGAGACGGGCGAGGTGGCAGTCTTCAACCCCGACGCCGACCTATCGGTCGTCAAGTGATGATGCCCCTGGGACAACCCACAGATTGCCGCAGATCTGGTCATTAGCGAGGGGACAGTGAAGAACTATAATAGAATTGTTGCACAATAACAACAGAACATGCTGGCCGAGGCAAGGCCAACAACCCGGTCCGCCGACTCCTGGTCTACGAGCCTGAGGCCACCGCCACCCAGCGGATGATGCGGGGGTTAACATATGTAGGCGATGGGATGAACGATCAGGCATCCTCAGTGATGTTCAAGCCCTGAGGTACCCGCTCAGACCGCCCTCCCGCTGTTGTGCGGGCCTGAACTGCCAAGGCGGGAGGGCGATCTTTGGGAGATGGAGCCGTTATGCATCGCCGGGTCGTTGGCGCTGTGAATAGGAGGTGTCTATGGACGATTGAAGCGCAAAGGTATGTGTGACAGAAGTTCGAGTTTAGAATCCAATTAGCATCTTCTAAATTTGTCAAGTCGGGGGAGTGCAGGCAGGGGGAAACGCCCGAGGCGAGAGTCACGGTTAACAAGGCATAATATGCCAATCGCCCGGCCCCGGCGGCCGCACGATCCAGTGGGCTCTACGACCGGACTCATGGGCCCCCAACGGTGCGGTCCCGCCAACCACGGGGATGTGAGATACGGCGTTTAAGCGCCCACATCTAACTGCGGCGTGAAGTGGACCGCTGGCCGCGTGTTCCGAGGAGCACCTGGGGTGGGTCTCACCAGGCTAATGATACGGCGTCAAGCGCCCGGGAGGACTGACGGCGTCACCCAGCCCATGACGGGAGAGCTCGGGGAGCGCGGCGAGCCGGGGTCGGGGATTGGGTTTACCTCAGGCGGCCCTCATGGTTCAGCGACGTCGTTTCCGCGAGCGGCGGCGACCCCTGGTGCGGCGGTTGGGGCGTTTTCTCTTGGCCTGGCGGAAGAGGGGCCAGCGGCGCTCCGCTTCTGCCCATTCTTGGGGGGTGGAGCGGTCCTCGAAGGGCTCATCGTGCTGGACGAGGTGGAAGCAGATGCGATTGACGCGGTGAGCGGCATGAATGGTGGCTTCCACCTCGGACTTGCCCCGGTCGAAGGCATTGAGGAAGGTGAGGGAGACCGGGGGATAGTTCTGGGCCACGCGGTAGCCCATTTGAAACAGGCGGTCGCGGCCGGCGGGGTCGCCGTGCTTGGAGATGTGGCCGATGCGTTCGGGGCGGTCGCCGGTGCCGTCGGTGATGGGGTCGTAGCCGACGAAAGCCCACACTTCGGTGGCACGGCGGAAGCGGTGGGCAGCGCCGAGGATGGCCAGGTAGGCGGCAGCATCCATCTCCCCAAGGCCCGGGATGGCCGGCAGGTGACGAGCGGGAGTATGGGGTAGGAGAGAGACAAGCCGTCCTCTTCCCTCTTCGATGAGGGTTTCGGCGTGTTGGTACTGGCGGAAGAGGCGTTGGAGTTGATCTGCCAGGGGTGCAGCCGCTTTCTGGGGCAGCAAGGCGGCATTGTTCGCCCAGGAGCGCAAGGTATGCAGCAGGACCGGGCCGGCGCGGCCCATGTGCTGGCGAAAGAGGGCCAGGATTTCCTCATCGGACATGGCGCACAGGTCGTGGGGATTGGGGCAATGCTCCAACAGGATGCGCAGGGTTTGGCGTTGGAAGGGTCGGGTCTGGATGATAGGGATTGGTCGAGGCAGATCGGGATGGGCCTTGCGGAACTGCTGGAGGTTGACCACGGCTCCCGGCCAGAGGCGATCCAAGAGGTGTCGGAGCAGCTCTTCCAGGTCTCCCAGCAGGCGGGATTGGGCACGGATGAAGCCCACCTCTTGACGGATGAGGAGATCAATGCCGGTGGGGAGGAAGGCGGGCTGGCCCAGGCCGCGCAGGGCGAGGTCGAGCATGGCGGCGATGTCTTTAGGGTCGGTCTTGCGATGGCGCAGGTAGGTGGTCTGACGAGCGAGCTTGACCTGGTAGGGGTTGAAGAAGCGATAGTCGAAGGGGGGCTGAGCCTGACCTTGGAGGTGAGCCTCGAAATGCTGCAGGAAGATGCGCGCCCAGGGTTCGTGATAGACGCCGCTGGGCTCATGGCCTAAAACGACCATGGCCGGTTGGCGATCAGCGATTAACTGGTTGGTCATCTGGAGGAACTGGCGGAGGCCCGATTGGGTGGTGGGCAAGCGGTGAGGGCGGACCAGTTCCCGGTCGGCGGCGGTGTAGGCCGCTGCCCAGTGGACATTCTTGCCAATGTCCAGAAGGATGACCAGGACGTTATCTGGGCCTAGTAAAGCCAGGCGTCTGCGGAAAGCGGCGACTTGATTGGCGTAGTGGCTTTCCAGATGCCGAAGCCGTTCGAAAGAGGTTGTATCTTGTGACATGAGAGCACCTCCTTATGTGATAGTTGGGATATAGTATACCCTATGGGTACTCTCATGTTTATACCCGTAAGGTCAAGTTTGTTTCAATGTGCATGATGTTCGTCTTCCTGGCGCTGGCGGTGAGTGTTGGCCCCAGCGCGGTGGTGGGACAAGAGCCCTTGTCTCAGAGCGACGCGTGTGCTGCCGTGACCCCGCAACCACTGGGTGTGGATTTGCAACCTGGAGTGAGGGAGTTCATCGCGGACAGCTATCTATCCCACGCCGCCGAGTATCCGGACCCCAACGAACCGGTGGAGGTGTTACAGCTCTATCTGGATGGCCAACGTCTGTTGTGGGACCTGCAAGTAGATGAAGCAGCAGCGCTCTTCTCCGAGGCTGTGACACTGTATCCCGATAGCCGTCACGCCCACGCAGGCCTTGGAGCTGCTCTCTTGGCCAAATATCGGCGTGATCAGACATCGGTAGACTTGCAGGCTTCTGTCCGAGAGCTCGTGCAGGCCGCAGATATCGGGATGAGTTATGGGAAGATGCGATACACAGGTGCCATCGCGCAGGGATTTGGGCTTTTGGGAGACGAGGCTGGTTTGCGCGATTTCTTCAGTCGCGCGTTAGCCACGGGACATGGCCAGTATGCCACCCATTTGCACTTTGCTCAAGGCCTGGCCCTGCTGGGCAGTGCAGAGACGGATGCCTGGTTTCAAAAGACTATCGAACTTGCTCCCTCTGGCAACATAGATGCGGTGGCCTTCTATGCTGAATGGCTGCTTGACCAGGGGACGCCAGAGAGGGTTCTGGAGGTCATTGCCCCTGATGAATGGGCCGAGTATCTGCACTTCTTGAGGGGAGTGGCCCTGGAGCGAATGGGCCGTCCTGATCAGGCACGAGAGGAGTACGAGCCCTACATTGAGTTCAGCGCTGACTTCCCGGCGCCAAGTCGCTATCGCATCGAGGGCAGCAAAGCTCAGGAAGGCATTATCTTCGAGGAGAACTCGGCGGGCGAAGGTAGGTCGGGTGTTCTGTCAAGTCCCTCTTGCTTGGTGAACATATCCCGGTCTATCTACGCCGAGGCTAGTACCGAAACAGGGGGAGCACAGCGGGCCGTGGGCTGGACGATGCGGACTCGTATTTTCAATCAGGTCCCGGGAGGCGGGTGCAAGAGTTTTGGGATCACCGGCATCACTCTTTGCCAAAAGTACGTCAGCGCCATAAATACCGGTTTCGAGGCCTGTCATGTAACGGGATGCCGCACAAGCCCATCAACCGACGCGGCAGCCAGCGATGTCTACTATGGACGCACGCCTCAACCTATCCTTACTACGCCTCACACAACCTGGTGTCCAAGTGGCTATTTCATAGGGTGCAGTCCCTGCGCTTGGCCTGAATGTCGCTGTAGCATGGATGCATCCTATGGTGCCCAGGCGTCAGGGCCATTGTACATGTGGGGAACGAGTGGCTCTTGTCCCGCAACCCACCCATCGAACTGTGGTCAAGACCCGTGGGAAATATGTAGCAACGGTGGGAGTGACAATTGCTTCTACCGCGTCCCCTGAGGAAGAAGGGCTTGCCGATGAGTGCCTATCAGCTCCAACGCGGGGTAAGGATACTCGTTTGTATCTGCGTGATTGCCGGCCTGATCGTTGGCTGCGCGTTGCCGTCGTCGCCGGTCGCCACGCCCCTGCCCCCGACGGCCACCAACTCCAGCCCGCTTCCCACCACGACAGCCACGCCTCCCCACGAAGCAAGCCCCACCCACCTAGCCGAGGTGGGGCCTTCCCCCACGACGGCCATCACGGGACAGGTTCCTTCCGCCAGCCCTGTCCCTCTACCCAGCGTGACGCCGACGCCTACACGCGAAGCAAGCCCCACCCCGCTGGTTGAGGTGACACCAACCTTAACGGCGGTCGTCACGCGGCAGGTGACGACCGCCACCCACGTCCTGGCGCATCTGCCTGCGCCTGGCGTGAACTTTGTCAGCATCATGTGGCATTGGCGTTACCAGTCGAACCTGGACTGGTCTCCCGACAGCACTGCTCTGGCCTATTACTGTGAGGGGAGGGGGCTGTGCCTGGCCGAAGCGCCGTACTTTACCCCCAAACTCCTGGTTCAGGAGGCCAGCGCCGGCGTTCAACCCCGATGGTCGCCCGATGGCCGGCAGATCGCGTTTGGTTATGACCATCCCCACCCCGAGAGCAGCAAACACATGATAGCCACCATTGCGGTCGTCCAGGCCGATGGCTCGGACTTGAGAGACCTGTTGCCGGGCGACCTGGCCGTCACGGGTACGGGAGGGGCAGGGAAAACCATCAATCGCTGGCTGGACAATCGTTCACTGACTTTCATGGCCCATCGCGGCACGGAGGCTGCGGAACTGTACGAGCTTGACGTCATCGAGGGTACTCTCACGCCTCTCATCGCCTGGGAGGCAGGCGATTTGATCAGCCATACGGTGGGGACGATCGGGGTTAACTATCATTGGTCGCCTGACCAGGGGACGATCGCTGTCGAGCGAGGGTTACCTGGCCGCTGGCCCTGCCTACTGCTGGTGGACGCAGCCAGCGGCGAGCAGACCCCGGTAGTGGACGCAGTCGGCGGTCAGGAGACACCGCCGGTCCCTTGTCCAAACCAATGGTTCGAATCCTGGGCTCCCGATAGCCAGCGGTTCCTCTACGGGCAGTGGACCGAGCCATACGGCGCCACGTTGTGGGACAGCAAGCCCGTGCTGCACGTGTGGGAGACGGCCACGGGTGAGGGAACTCCCCTGGTGCCCAACGGGTGGAACGCGGCCTGGTCGCCAAAGGGTCGCATCATTGCTTTCCTGTTGTTGGGAAACCCTATCTATGACCAGGATGGACAGATCGTAGACACCGACTTTGAACCCGGTCAATCCTTTGCCCTCCACGTGGGGCTTATGGACGTAGACACACAGGAGATCATCGCCCTGGTTCCCCACGGAAGGGCAACTATTCGTACCTTTGAATTCGGCAAACGCCGGCCCGTCTGGTCACCCGACGGTGAGCAGGTAGTCTACTGGGACAGTAACCGAGACCTGTGGATGATGACAGCGGATGGGCAAACACAATGGCGTCTGACCGAGAACATGGCAGTAGTCCGGGCCGTCTGGTCACCTGATGGCGGCAAGCTGGCGTTCACGTCGTTCGACCACATCTGGATCATAGAAGCCCCCTCCCGCAACCTTCCCAACCATGAGTGATGACCGCCAACGGTCGCTGGGTCGCCTTCACCGCCCGCCACGTCTATGG
>CAZRSI010000140.1:0-7236 GCA_964602575.1 uncultured Anaerolineae bacterium | reverse complement strand
TTCACCAGAACTTCATC
Organism: uncultured Anaerolineae bacterium; assembly: GCA_964602575.1. Classification (GTDB taxonomy): domain Bacteria; phylum Chloroflexota; class Anaerolineae; order VGOG01; family VGOG01; genus CAZRSI01. The sequence continues at coordinate 7,219 of CAZRSI010000140.1, read as the reverse complement.
GGTCCTTCACAATACCTTTACAACATCTTGTTATAATAAACAGGTCTAGAGCAATCGGGTGGTCTCCCCTCAGCAATCGCAGACCCAGAAAATTCGCTTTTGACTATTCTTTACTCTATTGGTACAATTGATGTCTGAGGAATGAACATGGCGACCAGAATCCTGGTAGTGGACGACGATCGCAAAATCGTAGACCTGGTGAAGGCCTACCTGGAGAAAGACGGCTACCGGGTGCTGACCGCTTACGACGGCTTGCAGGCCCTGGACCTGGCCCGTCAGAAGCGGCCGGACCTTATAGTGCTGGACCTGATGTTGCCCGAATTGGATGGCCTGGATGTCTGCCGCATCTTGCGGGGCGAGGGTAACAAGGTGCCCATCATCATGCTCACGGCCAAGACCACCGAAGCGGACAAGCTCATCGGACTGGGCCTGGGAGCCGATGACTACGTGACCAAGCCCTTCAGCCCCCGGGAGCTTTTGGCCAGAGTGCGGGCAGTGTTGCGGCGGGCCGGCGAGGAGAAGGCTAAAGGGCCATCAGAAGTCCGCTTTCACGACTTGCTGGTGGACTTCGTCGGCCACGAGGTCCGGGTGAGAGGGGAACCTATTCACCTCACCCCCACCGAGTTCAAGCTGCTGGAGGTGCTCATCAAGGAGCCGGGGCGCGCCTTCAGCCGGTTGGAGCTGCTCGACCGGGTCTTCGGCTACGACTTCGAGGGGTTCGAACGCACGGTAGACGTCCACGTGAAGAACCTGCGCAAGAAAATAGAGCCAGACCCCAAGAATCCTATTTACATCAAGACCGTATACGGCGTGGGCTACAAGTTCGCTGAGGATTAGTTAGAAGCTCAAACGATTTTGATTTTGGATTGAGATGATGTTTCATAGTTTGCGTTTTCGAGTTCTTGTGTCATTGATCCTGGTGATCGTCGTTGCGGTGGGTGTGGTGGCCTTCCTGGCCAGCCGCGCCACCATTGGCCAGTTCCAGCGCTATGTGGAGCACGGCGGGATGATGCGCCATCGGCGACTGGAGATGTTCCTGGCCGGGTACTACAATAGAACCCGCAGTTGGTCCGGCGCTCAGACCCTGGTGGAGCAGATGGGTCAGATCACGGGGGAGCGGATCGTCCTGGCAGATCGCGAAGGACGGATCATCGCCGATTCCGCGAACAAACTGGTAGGGCAGTTCGTGGGCGAGGGATGGGCTGATCCGGTTGCTTTCATCGTCTATCGCGGGGTCCCGGTAGGTGCTATCTACGCCAACCCCCTGGGCTCGGCCGATGATCCCCAGAGGGAGGCGTTCCTGGCCAGTATCAACCGCGCTTTGCTTCTGGCCGCGGTGGTTGCCGGCGTGGCCGCGGTGCTCCTCACAGTCGGCATCTCCCGCCGTGTCCTGAAGCCAGTGGAGATTCTGACCGCTGCCGCCCGGCGGATGGAAAAGGGCGACTTGAGCCAGCGCGTTGAGGTGCAATCCAACGACGAGATCGGCGAACTGGCCCGCGCTTTTAACGCCATGGCCGATGGGCTGGCCCGGCTGGAAGAGTTGCGCCGCAACATGGTTAGCGATGTGGCTCACGAATTGCGCACCCCTCTATCCAACATCCGTGGCTACCTCGAAGCCGTGCGCGACGGTGTGATGGAACCGACCCCGGAGATCATTGACTCCCTTTATGAAGAAGCCATGCTTCTCAACCGCCTGGTGGACGACCTGCAAGAGTTGGCCCTGGCCGAGGCAGGGCAGCTTAGGCTGGAACGCCGACCGGTGGCTCCAGCCGACCTGGTAAACAAAGCTTTGGAGGCTGTTCGTGCCCAGGCAGCGGCCCGGCACGTCACTCTGAAGGCCGATATGCCGCACGACCTCCCCCTGGTGGATGTTGACCCCCAGCGCATCGGGCAAGTGCTGGGCAACCTCCTGCGCAACGCGCTGACTCATACGCCTCCAGGCGGGGAAATCGTGATCGCTGCCAGGGCAAACGGATCAGAGCTTGAGATTAGCGTTCGAGACACCGGCGAGGGCATCCCTGCGGAGCACCTTCCCTATATCTTCGAGCGCTTCTATCGGGCCGACAGGTCCCGGTCGCGGGCCACAGGCGGCACAGGGCTGGGGCTGGCCATCGCCAAGCAACTGGTGGAGGCCCACGGTGGACGCATCGGCGTGCAGAGCCAGGTAGGGCAGGGCACCACCTTCACCTTTACCCTGCCAGTGGCAGAGGCTTAGAAAGACCCTAAGAGTTTCCTAAACCCTTAGGGTCTTCTGTATTGGGTCAATAGATTGTTACCACCCTCCGGGTCACAAGCGAGGATGAGGTCAGTGCTGATCTCATCCAGAATGATTGGTGGGAAGAGGGCAATATGGTCAGGACCATTTATACCCCAAATTGATTTGATTCCACAAACATTTTACATCAGGAGCACCAACTTCGTCCAGTATCTCCTCTAGAACCTGGTAACGATCCATTGGCGCAAATAGGGGAAAGCCGACTTGCACAGTTACACAAGTTAGTGTATAATGAATATTTGAGAAAAGTTGCTCAATAGGGGTGTCCCTTGGACGAGCTCAAGACAAGCCTCGCCCCGTCCGACGGCGAGGGCGCCGTCGGGTAGCTTAGGTTTCCGGATAGGCTTTTGGTTAAGGCGGAGAGGAGGTGATGTGGCCTCCAGATAATCATTGTCATACCGCAGGCGTTTCTCACAAAACATCAACAACTTTATGGAGGGTTCAAAGATGAGCAAGTTCCTGCGTGTAAACATGACCGACCTCACGGCCAAGTATGAGGACGTGCCGGAGAAGTACAAGCTCATGGGCGGCCGTTGGCTTACCTCGTCCATCGTCGCCGACGAGGTCCCACCCACCTGCCACCCCCTGGGGCCCAACAACAAGGTCGTCCTGGCCCCCGGCATCGTCACCGGCACAGCGGCCCCCAGCTCGGGCCGCATCTCCGTGGGCGGCAAATCCCCCCTCACCGGCACCATCAAGGAGGCCAACTCTGGCGCTGCGCTCAGCCAGAAGCTCGCCCGCCTGGGCATCAAGGCCATCATTGTGGAGGGGCAGCCCAAGGAGAAGGGAAAGTTTTGGCTGTTGCACCTCACCAAGGATGGGGCCACCTTCGAGCCAGCCGACGAGTGGGTGGGCAAAGGGCTCTACGAAGTTTTTCCGACCCTCTTCGAAAAGTACGGCGGCCTGAAGAAAGTGGGCATCATGGCCATCGGCATTGCTGGTGAGCGGCTCTACAGCAACTCCGGGGTCTGCTTCAACGACATTGACGGGCGTCCCAGCCGCTACTCCGCCCGAGGGGGGCTGGGGGCCGTGCTGGGAAGCAAGGGCCTCAAATTCATCGTGGTAGATGACACCGATGCCCCTGGCGTGGAGATTGCCAACAAGGAGCTCTTTGACACCGGCCGCAAGAAGCTCACAGAGGCCCTGCGCAGCCACGACGTCACCAAGCCCAAGGGTGCGCTCAACACCTACGGTACCGCCGTCCTGGTCAACATCATCAACGAGGCCGGCGGCCTCCCCACTCGCAACTTCTCCAGCGGTACCTTTGAGGGCGCGGCCAAAATCTCCGGCGAGGCCATGGCCGAGCTGTGCAAGACTCGGGGCGGCGTGGGCACCATGGGGCACCCTTGTCATCCCGGCTGCGTCATCGAATGCTCCAACGTCATCCCCAACCCCGACGGCTCCGAGCTGGTCTCCGTCATCGAGTACGAAACCACCTGGGCCTTCGGGGCTAACTGCGGCATTGACGACCTGGACGTCATCGGCAAGCTGACTTGGATGTGCAACGACATGGGCCTGGACACCATCGAGGCTGGGGGCACCATCGCTGTGGCCATGGAGGCCGGGTTGGCCGAGTTCGGCGATGGAAAGCGAGCCATCGAGCTGATGGAGGAGATCCGCAAGGGTACTCCGCTGGGCCGCATCCTGGGCCAGGGGGCCGCGACCACAGGCAAGGCCTTCGGCGTGGTGCGCGTTCCTGGCGTCAAAGGTCAGAACATGCCAGCCTACGAACCTCGAGCCATCAAGGGCATTGGCGTCACCTACGCCACCAGCACCATGGGCGCCGACCACACCTCTGGCTACACCATCGCTCCTGAGATCCTGGCCGTGGGCGGCGACTTGGATGCCCTGACCATTGAGGGGAAGGCCAAGGTCTCTCGCGACCTCCAGGCAGCAACCGCTTTCCTGGATAGCACCGGCCATTGCCTGTTCATCGCCTTCGCCATCCTGGACATCGCCGAGGGCTTCGAGGGGATGGTCGAGGAGTGCAATGGCGTACTGGGCACCAACTGGACAGCCGACGACGTGACTCGCATTGGCCAGGAGATCCTCAAGAAGGAGCGGGCCTTCAACGAAGCGGCCGGCTTCACCAAGATTCACGACCGGCTACCGGAGTTCATGAAGTACGAGAAGCTGCCACCCCACAACACCGTCTGGGACGTGCCCGATGAGATGTTAGACAGCGTTTACGCCTTCTAAATGCCTATCCGAAAACCTGCTCAAGGCGGGCCCTAGTCCGCCGCTGGACTAGGGCCCAGCGAGAGCAAAAGGGGTTGCCGGATAGACTCTAGGAGGACTGACAAGGCCACGGAGGTTTCAGAAACCTCCGGGGCCTTTTTGTTCACTACCACGATGCGATCCCAGGGGCGCAGGCCGGCCCGTCAGATGGTGAGGTCCTGGGGGTGAAGCCGCTGACAATCCGGTCCGGGGTGCAGAAAAAGCCAGGGAAGGGGGCACCGATCTGGTTGGCGATGGAGTAGAGGCAAGCGCCCCAGATAAGGGTAACGACCGCTGAAAGTCAATCCGCATAGAAAGCCGTTGCCTCAAAACGGAAATCGGGGTATAATTATACACCCACGAATCCTTTTGATAAGCTGAGGAGAAAGATGATCGAAGTCCACCTGTACGGCAAATTGCGGCGCTTCGCCAAGGAACAGGATCCCACTGGCGATTCCGTCGTCCATGTGCCGGTGCAAGAGGGCGACACCATCCAGAAAGTGCTGGAGCGCCTGGGCGTACCAATGGAGGAGATCGGGAGCAACATCTTCCTTAACCGGCAGTACTCCGCTTTGACGAGGAAGGTAAGGGATGGCGACCGCCTGGCGGTCTTCCCCGACGACATGCAATTGCTCTACAAGTGGTATTTTGAGAAGCTAGGTGAGGGCGAGAGCGATGGGGGCTGAGGTGCAGCCATTTGCCAATCGCTTCAATATGCTGTATGATATCCTCCTCGCGGAGTTCATCAGGGAGGGTTCTCTAGAAGATAAACAAAGGAGCAATGGATGTGCGAATTCTTTTGCAGGTAGACAACCTACATTTACAACGTCAGGGGCAGGAGATTCTGCGGGGAGTGACATTGGAAATAGAACCTGGACAGGTATATGGTCTTCTGGGTCGCAACGGCTCTGGCAAGTCCACTCTGGCCCACACCCTGATGGGCTGCAGCGGCTACACCCCCCAAGAGGGGCGTATTCTCTTCGACGGGCACGACATTACAAACCTATCCATCACCGAGCGTGCCCGGCTGGGACTGACCCTGGCCTGGCAGGAGCCAGCCCGCTTCGAGGGGCTCAAGATTAAGGATTATCTGAGCCTGGGGATGAAAGAGCCCTCGCGGGAGTACATGAAGGAAGCGCTGGCCGCTGTGGCTCTCTCTCCGCTGGCCTACCTGGAGCGAACCGTCAACGACGCCCTGTCCGGCGGCGAGCGGAAGCGGATCGAACTGGCCGCCGTGTACGCCATGCGGCCCAGGCTGGCCATCCTCGATGAGCCGGATTCAGGAATTGACGTCCTATCTCTCGATGAGATCGCTCATCTCATTCGTCGTCTCGCCGACCAGGGCACGGCGGTATTGCTCATCACCCACCGCGACGAGATGGTGCCCATAGCCGATGTAGCGGCGCTGATGTGCGAGGGGAAGATCGTGCGCGCGGGCGATCCAGCCGAAGTGCGCCGTTATTACACTCGCCGTTGCCAGCCCTGTGGGGCGACCAAGCCGGTGGAACCAGTGAGAGGGGGCTATGAGCAATTTTGAGGCCATCCTGAGAGCTTATGAGCGTTCGGGAGGCGATCCCAGCTTTCTCAGGTCACCCAAGGTGGCCAGCTTGGTCATCAGCGGCAACCGGGTGCTGGGGGCCAATCAAGTGCCAGGGGTGCGCATCGAGCCAGAGGAGATCGAGCACGGGGTGCGAGTGAGTATTATCGTCGAACCTGGGGTCCAACTGGACATGCCGGCCCACCTGTGCTTCGGCGTCATCCCCGCCGAGGGAGTGCAGGAGATCTTGCCGGAGTTCGAGATCGGCGAGGGAGCTAAGGCCGAGTTCATCGCCCACTGCACCTTTCCCAATGCGGTCAAGGTCAGGCACCTGATGGAGGCCCGTGCCCACGTGGGCAAGAACGCCACCATGAGGTACAATGAGACCCACTACCACGGCGAAACGGGTGGGGTGGAAGTGGTGTCCAAGGCCCAGGTGACGGTGGACGAGGGCGGGCACTACAACTCGGAGTTCGCCCTGACCACAGGGCGGGTGGGGCAGCTGGACTTCGACTACGTGGTGGACGTGGCCGCGCGGGGCGTGGCCGAACTGATCGCCAAAGCCTACGGCTACGGCAACGACGCTATCACTGTCAAGGAGACCATTCGCCTCAACGGGGAACATGCCCGGGGGCTGGCCAAGTCCCGCATCGCCGTGCGAGACCAGGCTACCAGCGAGGTGATGGGCTCTACTGAGGGCAATGCCCCCTTTGCTCGAGGGCACGTGGACTGCATCGAGGTGGTGCGGGATCAAGCCATAGCCAACGCCATCCCGGTGGTGCGAGTACGGGACGATCGGGCCTACGTCACCCACGAGGCAGCCATCGGCACGGTGAGCAAAAAGGAGCTGGAAACGCTGATGGCTCGCGGATTGGACGAGGACGAGGCCGTGGATGTGATCATCCGTGGGATGTTGGAAGGATAACTTCAAAACCTCCATTCTCGGAACGAAAGGAGGGAATGGCCATAAGGAAATGTCAAGGAAGGCCTTGGAGACCCCGCCGTTGTCCATGCCAGAGCGGACACGGGCCGGGCGTCAAACGGCCGCCGCCGGCACCCCTCTATTGGTTGACCGTCTGAGAATGCTGCAAGCTTACCCACTGAACTCCATGCAACACCGATAGAGGGGGTTTTAGGTGTACATCACCATGGGCACCTCCCTGGCGACGATGATCCCTCTGGCCATAGTG
>CAZRSI010000139.1:0-7311 GCA_964602575.1 uncultured Anaerolineae bacterium | reverse complement strand
ATATATTGCCATGGATTGTCAAACCCGATAAGGCAAGCCGTGTTATGGACCACTGTTGCTATGGGTTGCGATTGAGGGGGCGAAGCGATAGTGATTCATATTGTAGCTATAATCACTATTAGATACGACATGTAGTAGTACTAACCTGTCATCATGTTCCTAAAGGCGTTGGCAATCCTTACCACAACAGGCTTGTGTCGGAGCGACTCGTAACCCGGTTGTTGTTCCAACAAAATATGCCCTGCTTGGTAAAGGTTGCTTTTTGGGGAAGGTAAGGTATAATAGGGGCGTAGATGTGGTTATAAGGAAACTAACAGTCATATTCACCACTTCGCTACTTGTTGGTTTCTCAGGCGCGCTCATGCCGGGGCCTCTCCTCACTGTGGTCATCAGCGGGAGCGCCCGAAGGGGCTTCTGGGAAGGGGAAACACTGGTGCTGGGCCATGCTCTGGCAGAGGCTCTTATCGTTGTAGCTTTGGCCGCCGGATTGAGTCGCTTGCTGAAACGAAGCTGGGTGGCTGGACTCATTGGGCTTTTGGGAGGGGCTTTCCTTCTCTGGATGGGCTTCGACATCGCCAGGAGCGCCTGGTGGGGCACTGTCTCCTTGGAACAAACGGCGGACGCGGGCGCTGGGTTGCAACTGGCTCCTATCATCACCGGTATTGTGGTGAGTATCTCCAATCCCTATTGGGTGGTCTGGTGGGCCACAGTCGGTGCCAGCTATGTAACCATGTCTCTAGAGAGAGGCTCTTTGGGCCTCGGTTCCTTCTACTTTGGCCACATTCTCTCCGATGTCAGTTGGTATAGCCTGGTGGCCTTCTTGGTGACCAAGGGCAGAGCTTTGCTGAGCACATCTCTCTACAGGCTTATCCTGCTGGTTTGTGGCCTTTTTCTGATTGCTTTAAGCGTTTACTTCATCTACTCTGGCATCAATTTCCTGCGAGGGAAAGCCGAGTTTAGCACCGCGGATAACCGTGGATAGCGGTGTTGCCTCGCTGAAATCAAGGAGGGACTGGCAATGAAAGCAAAGCGCAATTCTAGGGTCAAAAAAGGGCTGGCCATTGGGGTCATCTTGCTGTTGAGTCTCTTCTGGCAGGTGCCTGTTGCCTGGGCTGGTGAATTCAAGGGTGGTGATGAGGTGATCGTTGGCCCGGACGAAGTGATCGGCGATGACCTCTACGTTGGAGCCGGAACAATCATCATCGAAGGGACCATCAAGGGCGACCTTATTGCTACCGGTGGTGAGATTGTCATCAATGGAATCGTGGAAGAGGATTTCTGGGGTGCTGCCGGCTATATTACTATCAACGGCGAGGTTCGGGGCGATGTGCGCATGGCTGGCAGTGTACTCGTCCTGGGCTCGAATGCGCGAATCGCCGACGATGTTTTCGCTGCTGGCTACAGCCTGCAGGCCATGGCCGGCAGCGCCGTTGGCGGCTCGCTTTACTGGGCAGGCTATCAAGCCTTGCTGGCTGGGGAAGTGGAAGAAAATGTCAACGGGGTAATGGGCGCGCTAGACATCAGTGGAGTCATCAAAGGCAACGTGGCCGTAGAAGTCGGCGAGCCCGATCCCGACTTGGAGCAGATGTTGCCCTTGCTCAAGACCTGGATGCCAGTGCCAATGCAGCCTCTGGGCTTCAGGGTGACCGAAGAGGCCGAGATCGGAGGGCGATTGACCTATATCAGCGGCAGCGAGGGCACGATAGCGCCTGAGGCCGAGATCGCAGGAGGAGTCGTCTACCAGACACCGGTGCCGCCACCGGTGGAGGAAGAAGAGGTGGAAGAACTCACTCCAGCGCAACTCGCTCGGAACTGGTCCTTGGACCAACTACGTAGGTTTATTGCCTTGCTGCTGGTAGGTCTGATCTTGCTCTGGGTAGTGCCAGGCCCGATGCGCGAAGCGGCGTCCGCCCTGCAGATGAGGCCATGGAGCAGTCTGGGTTGGGGAATCCTTATACTTATCTTCGTCTGTATCACCATCCCCAGCGTAGCCTTCCTGGTGATTGTCTTGGATGTCATCCTTGGCTTGTTGGGCTTTGGTGGCTTGGTCGTTTCCATCACGGGCCTAGGTCTTCTCACCAACACTGCCATCATAGCGGGACTCCTGGTCGCAGCAGGCTACATCACCAAAGTTGTGTTCAGTTTCTTGGTGGGGCGCATGATCCTGGAGCGCATACGAGGGTCGTGGGGGGCTGGCCGTTTCTGGCCATTGTTGATTGGCGTGGTTTTGTTCTCTATCGTGAGAGCTGTTCCCTACCTGGGATGGTTCTTTGGCTTGGTCGTTACCCTCCTGGGCCTGGGAGCCCTCTGGCTGATGGCCTGGGAGTCCCTTCGCCGTCGGGCAGTCCATGCCTGACGTTGTTTGGCAAAGGCAATTTGTTTGCCCCCTCCTGTCTTACCACAAGGCAGAGGGGGCGACTTTTTGCCCTTGCCCTCTAACCATGATATAATGTTTTGCAGAGCCGCGCAGCAGGGGAGGTTATTCGTAATGAACCAGAGTAAAGGCTATGACATTGCTAGCGCTCACGAGAACTTCCACTGGACCGCTCGGGAGATTCTTGACATCCTGGCGCAACATCGTGAGACACTGCGGAGAATGGGAGTCCGCAAAATCGGCCTGTTCGGTTCTTACCGCCGGGGGACCTTCACGACCAATAGCGATATGGATTTCCTGATCGTCCTGGAGCGGCCTTCCTTTGATGGATATATGGACGTCAAGTTTTTTTTGGAAGATCTCTTCCAGTGCAGAGTAGACCTGGTTCTGGAAAAAAACCTCAAACCCCGGTTGCGTCCCTATATCCTGGCGGAGGTAGAATATGTTCCGGGATTATAGAGTCTATTTGGAGGACATCCTGGAGGCTGCGAAGAAGATTGAGCGCTACTTGGAGGGAGTGTCCTTTCAAGAGTTTAGCAGAGATACCATGCGGGTGGATGCGGTGTTGCGCAACCTGGAGATTATTGGCGAGGCGGCCAAGAACATTCCATCTGAAGTAAGGGAGAGGCAACCGGCTATTGAATGGCGCAAGATAGGTGGGTTGCGGGACATTATCATTCATGAGTATTTTGGCGTTAACCTGGAGATCATCTGGGATGTCGTGCAGAATAAACTGCCCGATTTGTGCCGGGCGGTTTCTGCAATACTGCAGGAAGAGCAATGACCGCAGCCACTTACTACTTCACCGTCGGCCAGATCACCAGTTACATTAAAGAGCTCTTCGAGATAGACCCGGAGCTCCAGGATCTCTGGATCGAGGGCGAGGTTTCCAATTTCTCCCGCTCGGCGGCTGGACACGCCTACTTCACCTTGAAGGATGAGACTGCCAGCATCCGCTGCGTGATGTGGCGCTCGGTGGCCCAGCGGCAAGATTACCTTCCCTCCAACGGGGAAAGTGTTCTTGCTCATGGCCGTATTTCTGTCTACGAGGTTCAAGGTGTCTATCAGTTCTATGTGGACGCCCTCCAGCCGGCTGGCCTGGGACTCCTACACCTCCAGTTCGAGGCCCTCAAGAAGCGCTTGAAAGCCGAAGGGCTATTCGCCCCAGAGCGCAAGCGTCCCCTGCCTCCGTTTCCCCGTTGCCTTGGTGTAGTCACTTCGCCTACAGGAGCTGCCATCAGGGATATATTGCACGTTTTGGGACGCCGCTACCCCTTGGTTGAAGTGATTCTCTCTCCTACTCTGGTGCAGGGGGGTGAAGCGCCATTGCAGATCGTGGCCGCCATCGAAGCTCTCAACCAGCATACTGATGCAGAGGCCATCATCCTCGCCCGGGGCGGTGGGTCGCTGGAAGAACTCATGCCCTTCAATGATGAGCGCGTGGCGCGGGCTATCTATTCCTCGCGCTTGCCCGTCATCTCCGGCGTAGGCCACGAGACCGACTTCACCATCGCCGACTTTGTAGCCGACGTGCGGGCTCCTACCCCATCGGCGGCAGCCGAGGTCGCCGTACCCGACCAAGCAGAACTGCGAGAAATATTGAACTTCCGTCGAAAACGCTTGTTGGCATTGATGGAGAGGCAAATAGCTGAACGACGCAATGCCCTTAAGACCCAAAAGCGGGCTCTCGATCGGCTTTCGCCTCAAAACAAAATCGTCAACTACCGCCAGCGCATAGATGAACTCACCCGCGCGGCCAGCGCAAGTCTAGGCCATCACTTAGCCCTGCGGCGAGAGCGGCTACGCAGCCACCTCTTACGCCTGCAAAGCCTCAGCCCCCTTGCCACCCTGGAAAGGGGGTATTCCATCACTCGTAAATTGGCAACGGGGGAAGTCGTGAAAAGCGTGGCCCAGGTGGCGACTGGAGATCGAATAGAGACCCAGGTGAGCGATGGGAAATTTGAGAGCGTAGTTCGTGAAACGTCAAACGTGAAGGCGTGAAGCGTAAATCACGAATCGAAGGAGAATCGAGATGAACGAGGTAGGGAGCCTGTCTTTTGAGGAGGCATTCAAAGAGCTAGAGGACGTAGTGCGCCGGCTGGAGGAGGGAGGGTTGAGTCTGGATGAGTCCATTGCCCTCTTCGAGCGGGGCATGAGGCTGGCTGAGCACTGCAGCCAGAAGCTGGATGAGGCAGAACTGAAGGTTAGCCAATTGGTGCCCTCAGAGGAGGGGGGCTATGTAACGGTGCCCTGCGAAGAAGAATAAGACCCTTGGGGTTTTGAAAACCCCAGGGGTCTTGTTTAGGCCAATTCCCCCTGCATGGACCATGGCCCCGTCCAGGTGATCTTCACCTGAGCCAGCTTTCCGCGCCAGTCGTCATCGTCTTCGAAGAAGACCAGTTTGTGGGTCCGGGTGCGCCCTTTCCATTTGCCTCTGTGCTTCTCCTCCACGAGCACCTCGACGGTTTCCTCCAGGAGTTGTTGGTTGATCTCACCAGCGATTTTCTCCTGCAGTTCCTCGACGATCCTGCGACGGCGTTCTTTCTCCTCTTGCGGAACATCGTCGGGGAGGCGGCTGGCGGCGGTGCCGGGGCGGGGCGAGAAGGCAGCCACGTGCACCACGTCGAACCGGATCTCCTCCAGGAGCTTATAGGTGTTCATGAATTGCTCCTCGGTCTCGCCTGGGAAGCCAACGATCACGTCCGTTGCCAGGCTCACCCCTGGGATGCGCTCGCGAATGTAGGCCACCAGGCGGCGGTACTGGTCCACAGTGTAGCCTCGGACCATGCGTTTGAGGATAACATCGTCGCCCGATTGGACAGGGATCTCTATGTGTTCGCAGACTTTAGGTAGACTGGCCACAGCATCAATGATTCGCTTGCTCATGTCGGCGGGATGAGAGGTCAGGAAGCGTATGCGCCACAGACCCTCAATATCATGGACAGCGGTCAGGAGGTCTGCCAGGTCAGGTTGGCTCGGCAGGTCGTGGCCGTAGGCATCCACATTCTGGCCCAGCAGGGTCACCTCCCGCGCCCCGCGTTGCACCAGGCGCTTTGCTTCTTCCACGATTTCGTCTATAGGGCGGCTGCGCTCACGTCCACGCCTGAGGCGGACAATGCAATAGGTGCAGAAGTGATTGCAGCCTTCGATGATCGGGACGTAGCAGGAGACTGGAAGTTGGAGGCTGGAGGTTGGAAGTTGGAAGCTGGGGGCTGGCTGGTGGCTCTTGATGAACTCCAAGAGTCCCTCCACGTTGGAGGGCTTGAAGAAGGCATCAACATGGGGGAAGTTTTGCTTTAGAGTAGGTATATCGTCCACGAAGCAGCCCATTACGGCGATGAGAGCTTCGGGGCGCTTCTTCTTGAGAGGTTTGAGGGAACTTAGGCGCCCTACAACCTTATCCTCCGCACTCTGGCGCACCACGCAGGTGTTCAAGATGATAATGTCGGCGTCCTCGGCCCTCTTGGTAGGGACATAGCCCAGCCTCTCCAACTCCTCGGCCATCCGCCACGAGTCGGCGGTGTTCATCTGACAGCCTATAGTCCAAACATAGTATCGCTTCATGAATCCGTTTATCCGTTACCTATCCGCTGACCGATCTCCCGTGCCACCACCAATCCTGAGGCGGAGGCCTGCACCAGGCCGCGGGTCACGCCTGCCCCGTCGCCAGCGGCAAAGAGGTTCTCCACCTCGGTCTCCAGGGATTTGCTCAACTGAAGCCTGGACGAGTAGAATTTGACCTCCACGCCGTACAGCAGGGTGTGACGCGAGTTGACACCGGGCGCCAGCTTGTCCAGGGCTTCCAGCATTTCCAGGATGTTCACCACATACCGATAGGGCAACACCAGGTTCAGGTCGCCAGGGGTGGCGTCTTTCAAGGTGGGGGTGACCAGGCTGCGGGCCAGCCGCTCAGGCGTCGAGCGCCGCCCTTGTTGCATGTCGCCCAGGCGTTGGACGATGATACCGCCGCTCAGCAGGTTGGCCAGGCTGGCGATGTACTTACCGTAAGCAATGGGTTCCTTAAAGGGCTCGGTGAAGGTTTTACTTACCAAGATGGCAAAGTTGGTGTTCTCAGTTCTACGGTTGGCGTAGCTGTGACCGTTGACAGTCATCACATCGCCGGCCCACTCAGCCACCACCTCGCCATACGGACATACGCAAAATGTTCGTACCTTGTCATCAAAAGCACGCGAATAGTAATGCAACTTGGGCTCGTAGACCAGGTCGGTGAGGGGAGCTAACACTTCGGCAGGCAACTCCACCCGCACGCCCACATCTACCGGGTTGCGGCTGAGGGACAGTTTCAACTGTTCAGCTACTTCCTTCAGCCAAGGGGCTCCCTCCCGGCCCGGGGCTACTACCACATACTTTCCCTTAATGGTCTCCCCTCCGCTTGTCTCCACCCCCACAGCTCGCGAGTTCTCGATCAATATCCCTTCTACCTGGGTTCTGGTTCTTATCTGCACACCCCGACTCAATAGCTCATCTCGCATGGCGGTCAGTATCTCGCCGCTTCGCTCCGTGCCCAGGTGGCGAATGGGGTCTGAGATAAGTCTCAATCCTGCCAAAGCCGCTCGCTTCTCAAGGCGTTCTATTTCGTCGTTGTTGGCACCGTAAACAGGCCCTGTCGCCCCGAATTTGACATAGGTTTGGTCAACTTCTTGGATCAGAGCATTGGCCTCTTCTTCCCCCAGCAGCTCCGCCAGGTGTCCACCCACGGACGGCGAGAGGGTAAGCTTGCCATCGGAAAAAGCTCCAGCCCCTCCCCAGCCACAGAGGAGCTGGCAGGGATTGCACTGGGCACAGCCCCTGCCCAACTCGCGGGCCGGGCAATGCCGCTTCTCGATATCTGGCCCTTTCTCCAACATCAGGATGCTCAATCCCCCTTGTTTCGATAGCTCCAAGGCGGTGAAAATCCCTGCTGGGCCGGCACCAAC
>CAZRSI010000138.1:4618-7341 GCA_964602575.1 uncultured Anaerolineae bacterium | reverse complement strand
ATTCGAGGCCCTCTGCCATTAATGTGCATAACCTGCGGGAGGTTAGCAGAGTTTGCGATTGCCCTATCACCTTGCGGAGATAACTTGACAATGTTATTCGGACCTCACCCATCCCCCAATCCCCTTCTCCTCTCTGCGGCGGAGAGGGGAAGGGCCAGAGGGTAGGGGAAGGTTGATTTTGTCATACTTATCTTAATCTAACAATGTCAAGTTACGATGATAACATAAATTACAATTTTGTCAAATTGCTTTGGTATTTGCCTCAAGACATCGTTACCAGGTAATCAATAAGCTCGCGAGAGCAGGTGACGGTTGCCGATGCGGACGTTGGTCAGGCCGGCGGCGCGGGCGGCTGCTTCGGCTTCCTCGGCATGGCGTACCGAGGTACGAGGCAGGTCGGACATGTAGAAGTGGGGATGGAAGCCCAGCAGGGCATAGGGAATCGAGGGGTCGAACGAGGCGATGAAGGAGGCGATCTCGCTGACCTCCTTGACGTCCACGTAGCCCGGCACCAGCAGGGTGCTGGCAATCACCAGTGGGGGATCGGGGCGTTCTGGAATGTGCCGGGCGGCGCGGGCGAAGTTTTCCAGCGTCCTTGTGTTTGACACGCCTGTGAGGGCCAGATGGAGGTTTTCGTCGTAGGCTTTGAGGTCGAACTTGATGCAACCCCCGGTCTCCAAGGAAAGCTTGATTGCTTGATCCAGCAGCTTGGGATGCATCGTGCCGTTGGTCTCCCAGCAGATGCGCACGCCTCGTTCCGCCAGGATGCGCGAGGTAGCCAGGGCGTGGGGCATCTGGGGCGTGGGGTCGCCGCCGAAGTAGCACACGCAGAAGGTGCGGGCATCGGCCTTGTCGGCCAGTTCCTGTGCGCTCATGCCCTTATCTCTGGGCGACATCTGGCGATAGTGCCAGTTCTGGCAGAACAGGCAATTGAAAGAGCATGCCCCGTAGAACACCGCCAGGTTCTTGTAGCCGTACTTGGTGTGCCCTGGGCAAACCCAGTCGGCCACACAATTGGTGGGTAAGGGGTCGTAATACCAGTGAAGTATGCCCTTCCCGGCTGTTCCCGCCAGGTGGATCAGCTTGCCCCCGCGGTTCTCCCGCAGGCCGCAGAAGCCGCGCTCACCCTCCGGGATGCGGCACTCGTTGGCGCAAAGGGGACAATGCACGCCCTGGGGATCGTGTGGCGGCTCCGTCGGCAGGTCAAACTCCCGCCGCGTCTGGGCCTGCATCTCCCGGATATGCGGCAGCACCTCATCGGGCCGCTCTCGGATGCAGTCTGCACAAGCGCCCAGAATGGAGGTGATGAGGGGAGATCGGCGGCCACAGGCGAAGCACTCAGTTGTTTCAAGGTAATCGTAGCAAGCGAGTATTCTCAGCATGAACCAAGGTAATCTCGTCAAACATCAAGAGTCAAACGTCAAGCATCAAACGTCAGACGTGAGGGCATGGAACATGCATCATCTACCGCATTCTGCCCTTTACGTTTCACGTTTTACGTTTCACGCATCACGCAGTCTAGGTTTGCATAGAATTTCGAGCACTCGAAGGTCAAAGAAGGTTTGCGCATTGGTCGGTTTGAGCACCACGGCGGTGTCGGCGCCTTTGCTCGTGCCGGCAATGGAGATGCATGGCTCGTCAGTGCGCACTAAGCCGGCATCGGCAGCCATCAGGGCGATCTCCACAGCCACCTTCATGCCCTCGCCGAAAATACGCAGGGTGTAGGCGATAATCTCCTCCAGTTCATAAGTGCCCAGTTTCTTGCGAACCGCTCGACCTACCCCACCGAAGGCGTGCTGGCAGATCAGGATCTTGCCCCCCGCTGCTTCGATGGCTGCCCGATTCTCGTCGGTTAGCTCCTGATAGTCAGGTTCCTTAAAGCCAGTGGAGTGGGTGACCACCACCACGTCGTAGCCTTGAAAGACCTCGCAGGCTCGCACCCCGGTCTCCCCGCGAGTGCTGGCCACCAGAATCGTCCTGATCCCGAGTTCCTCGGCCCGCTGCTTGGCCAGCTCCAGGGTTCGCTGGGTGTTCTCTTCGCCTGGCTTGTCAAAGTATACAGCAATTACTTGGACTTCAGAAGACATTTTGATCTCTCTGGTGTGGGCTGGCGAGTCTCAATACGCCGTAATCGGGCTGTGGCATAGAGGCTTTAGCCGGAGACAGACCTTGACTTGTCCCCGCGCTCGCTGAGCGCCGAGCTAAAGCTCGACGCTGAAAGAACAAAGAACAAAGCCTTACGAGCTGGAATTCAGCCCCCGAAGGCATGTCCTGAGCCTGCCGAAGGGGAACTTTGCCCTTTCAACCTAGTGCTTCAGCACTGGGCGCACTTACTTGAAAGCCGTAGCTTGGATCACTCTGCGTTGTCAAAAGGCCGTTCAGCGCCCAAGCTACACCTTCGAAGAGGGCTTTGTTCTCTCAGCGCGGGGGCTTTAGCCCCGCCACGCTCATTCCTTCATCACCTTATACTCTTCCCTGCTGATGAACTCCCCTCCAGCGATGTCACGCGAGCTAAGGCGGCGCTGGGCGTCGAAGGTAAGTCTCACCTCGATTGGCTCAAAGCAGCGCTGGCTGCCGATGAGGACTTTGCGCACCATGTACTCAGTGATACGGCCCTCAAGACTGTACTTTGGCGTCAGGTCGTGGGTCAGGTCAATGCGGCTTCTGATGGCCTCGCCGCATTTGCCACAGCGCACATACACCCAAAGTCCCTCGCTCTCTTC
>CAZRSI010000138.1:0-4518 GCA_964602575.1 uncultured Anaerolineae bacterium | reverse complement strand
AAGCCCAGGTAGGGCAAAGCAAAAAATAGGCCATCGTACTTATCGGGCAGGAGCGCCTTGATTCCAAAGACTCCTGCCGCACCGCCCAGCAAGGCGATGCTCAGCTTGTTGAAGTCCCCGGTGATCAAGCCCTTGGCTATCAGGGCCAGAAAGCCTGCTAAGAGCAGGAAGGCTGCTATCTTGGCATTCTCCCTGGCCAGTACCTCCCGCAGTCCCAGGGCGAAGGCCAGGCCAATGGGGATCAAGGCGGGAAAGAGATAGCGCCCCTGGTGCTGGACGAATTTCAGATTGTACCAGAAGTAAGAGAGCAAGGTAAAGAGGGCGGACAAGGCTAGAAGAGCCAAAGCGGTCCTCTGAAATGAGGATAACACTCGTTGGCTGACATTATTTAGACTACTATCTCTGCTCAGCCTGGATCGCCAGATCCAGGCCAAAAGCGGGGATTTGACAATCCCCTTGGAGCGAACCCACGTGTTTCTGATGACGAAGAGAATCAAACCCAGCCCAACCACAGCGCAGAGCAGGGCCAAGGCCAGATAGATGCGCTGGTCTACCAGGACGCCCATCCAGCCGAACTGGGCCCAGAAGCTCCTGAAGGTGGTGATGACGAATTCCCTGGCCAAGCCAGCCACTCCGAGCCGGGCCAGCCACTCTGCGGTGCGAGGCTGTCCCACGACGATAGCATCGTGCCTGTCCAGCCCCCAAATGTCCAGCCCGCTGTAGACCAGGGTGTTGCGGACGAACCAGGGGAGGGCCAGCAGGAGGGCAGGAATCAGGAGGCAAGTGACAGGCAGCAGGTACTGTCGCAAGCGTTCAGCAAGTGGCCCATTCCCCCTCCCTTGTAGGGACGGGTTAGGGGAGGGCGGGCTTTCTCTAAGCAGGACTGCGGCTAGGGCCAATGGAATCGCAATCAGGGTCGTAATCTTGGTTAACAACCCCAGCCCCATCAACACGCCCAGCCCAACCAGTCGCTTTATCTCCCCAGCTTCCCTTCTAACTTTTGAGTTTTGAGGATCTTCGACCATCTGACCACTCGACCACCCGACCGATTTTATATACCTCACCACCATCCACAGAATCACTGCCAGTATCAGCTCCGCCAGGGTGTCGTTGTTCACCGCCGCAGTCATGGCCACGTGCATGGGGACGAAGGCAGCGAAGGCAGTGGTGCCGAGGGCCAGAGCCTCGTCTTCAGGGAAAATCTCTTTGGCAACACGATAGGCTACCCAGAGCAAACAGCAACCCAGCATCACGGAGAGCAGGCGCAGAGGCAACAGGCTTCCGACAAAGAGTTTGTAAACCAGAACGGCTAAGATATAGTAGAGGGGTGGCTGGTGGAATTCGTAGCGCAGGGGTTCGATGGACATCTCAGGGGGGAATCGTTTGGCCTTGATCTCCTCCAGATAGTCGTGGGGATAGTCGCCCATCTGGAGGACGGGGAAGCGTTGGTTCTCCGCCAGGTACTTGATGTAGTTGTAGTGGGCTGGCTCATCGGGTGCTTGCCAGGGGGGTGTTTTGACAGCGTAGAGAATGCCTACGAGCAGGTAACCAGTGATAATGAGCATCATTGTGATCGTCGAAGGTCTCCTGACCGAGACGAGAAGGGTTCGGCCAGGAGACCCTCGCCTATCGCAATGTGGAACTCGTTCCCCATTACTCGTCACTCATTGCTCTCCTTTCCCCAACCGCGCCAGTTCCTCCTCGACAATGCTCTCGTCCAGCTTCTTGAAGAGTGGCTTGGGCTTGCGCAAGGTTTGACCAACTGGCAACCGGCTGGGAGCCCATTCCAGTTCCAGGCCGCTTCCGTCGTAGCGGAGTGCCTGGTGGGTCGAATGTTCCTCCTCGAAGGTCTCGACATACTGTCGGCCCATGATGTCACCGTCATACCCCAGGAAACGATGCAATGCCTGAGAGGAAAACGGGAGGAAAGGATAGAACAGGGTCTTCAGGGAGTCTATTACCCGTAAGCCAACGAAAATGGAGGCAGCAGCCGCTTCCCTGTCCTGCTTGATCTGCAGCCAGGGCGACTTTTCATTGAGGTAACGGTTGGCCTCGTGGGCCAGGGCCATCACTTCGCCCAGGGCAGCTTTAAACTTGCAGCCATCCAGCAGTTGGCCGATAGGCTCAAAAGCGGCCTCTATTTTGTGCAACAGGGCCTGGTCTGCTTCGTCCAGGGGGCCCGGTGTTGGAACTCGCTTATCGAAATTCCTATAAGCGAAACTCAGGACTCTATGGGCCAGGTTCCCCCAGGTAGCTACCAGTTCGTCGTTGTTGCGACGCAGGAAGTCGGCCCAGTAGAAATCGGTGTCCCGGCTTTCAGGAGCGTTGGCTGTCAGGTAGTAACGCAGCGGATCGGGGTCGTAACGCTGCAGGTAATCTGGCAACCAGACAGCCCAGTTCCGGCTGCCGGACATAGCTTGTCCCTCCAAGTTAAGGAACTCATTGGATGGCACATCGTAGGGCAGATTCAATCGTCCATCTTCGGCTTGGTATAGCCTCTCGACCCCCATCAGCATGGCTGGCCAGATAATGCTGTGGAAGGGGATATTGTCTTTGGCGATGAAGTAGTAACTGCGGCTGGGCTCATACCACCACTCCTTCCATTTCTCTGGTTGTCCTGTTATCTTGGCCCACTCAATACTGGCCGAGAGATAGCCGATCACTGCCTCGAACCAGACATAGATCCTCTTGTTCTCGTAGCCCTTCACTGGCACGGGGATGCCCCACTCCATGTCGCGAGTGATGGGGCGCGCCTGCAGCCCCTCTTTGAGATAATTGAGGGTGAAGTTGTAGACGTTGGGGCGCCAGTAAGTTTTATCCTTGACCCACTCCAGCAGCCGGTCGCTGAGAACAGGGAGGTCCAGGAAAAAGTGTTCTGTTTCCCGGACCACCGGCTGATGACCACAGAGCTTACAAACAGGATTAATGAGCTCAGTAGCGTCCAGGGGGCGGCCGCAGGCCTCGCATTGATCGCCTCGGGCGTCCTCGCTGCCGCAGTGGGGGCAGGTGCCGTAGACATAGCGGTCGGGTAGGAACTTTTGGCAATGTTCACAGTAGAGCTGATGCATGGTTTTCTTGAAGAGATACCCCTTGTTCAGGAGCGCCAGGAAAATGTCCTGGGCGACTCGATGATGATTCTCAGTGTCTGTATGGGTAAAGAGGTCGTAGGTGAGACCCAATTTGATAAAATCGTCCAGAAAACTCTGATGATAGCGCTCGAAAACCTCGCGAGGAGAGACGCCCTCCTCATCGGCCCGAACGGTGACGGGGGTGCCGTGACTATCCGAGCCGGAGACCATGAGGACCTCGTTTCCCTTAAGTCGCTGGTAGCGAGCAAAAATATCGGCCGGCAGGTACGCGCCGGCCACATTGCCTACGTGGACATATGACGATGAATAAGGCCAGGCAACGGCCACTAAGATTCTTTCTCCCATGTTGTATCCTCCTTGTGTGTCTTCCCCATTGCCTGTTCTTTACCAGTACTCGCCGTCCGCTCCAACAAAAAGTCCGGAATATCTGGATAGCCCTGGCGATGTGCATACCTCAGCATGACCCCCAGGTGGAAACTGTAGACCTCGTCGGCGGTGAATTTCTCGCCATCATAAAGGTTCATCGGCAATTTGCTCACCACAACCCACCACCATTTGGGCGCAGGTCCTATCCAGGCCTCGCCGGGCGTGAAATCCACCCTGTAGACCCTGGCTTCGATGGGATCATCGGGCGGGGTGAAGGAGGCCACCAGAATCGGCTCTTCGGCTTTGCCTGCAGCCTCTGCCTCGACGTAGCTTCTTACTGTCTCTTTCTCATCCATGCCTTAACCTCCACAAGAAGTATACCAGATTTAAACCCGTTTGGCAAGAGGCAACGTCCTTTGAATGTCCCCGATTACTTGCTTTGTCGCAGCGTTATACTACATATAATAACATAATTGCCAATAAGATACTATATATAGTAGAATCAGAAAGACCGTTCAGTCAATCAATCCTCCTGAGCGGGTTCAACAGAGTATTCGTAACTGGCTAATTCCGTGGTGAATGGGGTTATGCCTGAAACTACCAGCACAGCCTTTTCTACCTCTCCGCCCAGATCCTCCACCACCAAGTGTCCGGTTTGGGCCTCGTCCATCTCCATGCGGTGTACCTTCACCTCCGGACCAAAGACGATAAGCTGCACCAGAAACCGCTGGGGCAGGATGTTGTCCGTGCGGATGAATCCCTCAGCTATCCATTGCTCATCTCCCTCAGCGTCATCGAAGTAGCCTAGCTCGGGGATGGCGATGTCGTCTACACAGAAACCAGCGTGGTTTACGGCGTCATCGGTGATGTATTCGAATCGCAGCAGAATCTCCCGGCCGATGTAGGGGGTTAGATCTATCTCTTCCTCCACCCAGGTGGGCACCTCGCCAGCGAACCCCGATCGGCCCGTGTAGGCATGGCCGAAGCTGTTGCCGTTGGGATTGGAGTCGGTGGTATACTGCCCCTTCAGGATATCCCAGGTTTGGCCGCCGTCGGTGGAGAC
>CAZRSI010000137.1:6134-7361 GCA_964602575.1 uncultured Anaerolineae bacterium | reverse complement strand
AAAGAAGTCTCTGCAGGTCTCGACGAAAGGCTCAACCTGCAGGAAGAAATACACCATAACGTTGGCGTCTACAAACACCCGGCTCCCCGCTGGCAACTCGGATAGGTGCATCCGTCATGACCCTCCGTAGATCGAGAGTTCCGGACTCTCCGCCAGCCAGCGGCCCAACTCTGGGTCGCTGATCGGGATCATGCCCGCCATCCGTTCCACCGCCGCCAGGGCGATCTTGTTTCCCTCCGGCGTGCGGGGCGGCTCTTCAGGATGGGGTCCTAATTCCTCAAGAGAGGCGGGGGCAGACCGGGGAAGTAACCCTTCAGCCTCCAGAAAGGCCAGTACTTCGGCCCACTCCTCTTCCTCAAAACTCCGCAGAGCTTCGATGATATCCTGTGGAGTCAGCTCGATTTGTTTAGTAATGACACTCATTGCTCACCTCCAAATGTGATCACCTTGAACGCAAATGGGGCTGGTCAACGGTGCACTGAGCCGGAGACGCCCGCTGACGATGCGCGCTTCCAAGGGTAAGGCGGATTCTCACCTGAGTTTCGGTATTGCTCAGCTCTCGGCAGCACCCGCTGAGGGGGCGAACGTTACCAACAACTCCCGGATGACCCGCTCGATGAGACGAGGCACGGTTTGTTTCTGACGCCTGGCTAGTTCTTCCAGCGTCAGGTAAGCTGGTTCGGGTAATTCGATAAACACACGTCGCAGATACTTCTCTTGCTCGAAAACCCGCCACCGTTCTTCCGAGCGCTCGGCATCACGGAAAGCGTCCTCGACCGAAAGCACTTCCTCTTCTGGTTCATGGGGTGCGTACTGCTTGCTCATGTGAGAATCCCCTATGGTCGCATTGTAGCGCCGAAACCATCGGTCCCGTGTTGCTGATGACCGCTCTCAGTTGCGATGAGCCCATGATGCCGCCCCTTACTCCCTCAGAGGCAAATTCAGGGATATCCTCCAGAATTATACCACCAAAATCGCTCAGAGGCAACACTCCGCCTTCATTCCCATGGACGAGGTGCCGGGCACTTCCAACGGACCCACCAGCGGCCAGGCAGGCTGTTCTCAGTCGCCACCCCGCCCGTGGCTGAAGCCATCTTGGCATACAAAGGCCTGCGGCCTATAAAACCCAGCTCCGATGAGGCTTTGTAGACTGAGCCAGGGGCTTGAGCGAAGCGAAGCCCCTGGCCGACGCCAGTTGCCAGGGAAGGCAAAGTGGAGTATAATTGA
>CAZRSI010000137.1:0-6034 GCA_964602575.1 uncultured Anaerolineae bacterium | reverse complement strand
GCGAAGCCCCTGGCCGACGCCAGTTGCCAGGGAAGGCAAAGTGGAGTATAATTGAGTTGTGCCCTGACGCCTCAGGAACTATATGAGGCGTCCCAGCGTCTTACCTTTTGACCACCAGACCAAGGACCATCCGACCACCCGACCACTCCAGGAGGTGCCACTGTGAAAAAATATTACCCCCCCATTGCTGTATTGCTGATCTGCACTATGGTGATCGGCGGATTCTTGAGCGCCTGCGCTGAGAGAACACCACCCCCTAAGCCCACACCCGCGCCAACCCACACTCCCGTGCACATGCCCACTCCTGCCCCTACCGAGACCCCTGTGCCCACCTCCACCTCCGCACCCACCCCCACCCCTCTGCCCCCCCTGCCACCGCAGGTGCTGCGGCGAATGCCAGCCCCCGGCCAGGAACAGGGCCTGACGGCGCCGGTGATCATCGCCTTCGATCAGCCCATGGACCGCTCCTCGGTCGAGAGGGCGTTCCAGATCCAGCCGCCTGTGGCGGGCAGCTTCAACTGGCCCAACGACACCACTCTGGCTTTCAACCCCACGACACCTTTCGCACGGGGGGCAAGCTATCGGGTGATCCTGAGCGATGAGGCCAGGAGTGCCGTGGGCCTTCCTCTGAAGGAGCCTGTCAGCTTCCGCTTCAACACAGTGGGTTACCTGGAGGTGACCGAGGTGCAGCCCGCCCCCAACACCACCGACGTGGCCACCGATGCCCAGGTCACGGTGATGTTCAACCGCCCCGTGGTACCCCTTACCGCTATCTCCGAGCAGGCGGACCTGCCCCAGCCCCTCACCTTCAACCCACCAGTGAGCGGCAAAGGCGAATGGCTCAACACCTCCATCTACACCTTTCACCCCGACGAGGGCTTCGCGCCGGCCACAACCTACGAGGTGCGGGTAGCAGCCGGACTGGAGGACACCACCGGCGGCGTCCTGGCCGAGGACTACGTCTGGCACTTCACCACGGCCATGCCCACCGTGGTGTGGACAGCGCCGGCCGACGGCGAGATGCTGGTGGCGCCGACCCAGGTCATCAGCATCACCTTCAGCCAGTTCATGGATCACGCTTCGGTCGAGGAGCGGTTCTCGTTGGCAGAGGAAAGCGGCGCAGTTGTCCAGGGCGATTTCCGCTGGGACGAGAAGGAAATGGGCTTCGTCCCCTCCGCACCTCTGGCGTTGGAGACTGGCTACGTGGCCACCCTGGAGGCAGGAGCCAAGGCGGCCAGGGGGGAGGGGCGCATCGCCGAACCCTATTCCTGGCGCTTCACCACCGTGCCCTACCCTCGGATCGTGGAAACCCGTCCAGCCGACGGCGACCTGGAAGCGGACCCCTACGGTGGAGTGCAAGTTACCTTCGCCGGGCCAATGGACTGGACCACCATCATGCCCAACACTACCATCATCCCCGCCCCAACCGAGGTCTACACCTACTGGAGCGATTACGATTACACCTTCTTCCTTTCCTTTGACATCCAACCTGCCACCAGCTACACCGTTACCCTGGGGGCGGCGATAGCCGATCCCTACGGGAACACCCTGGGCGAGGACTACGTGGTGCGCTTTACCACCCGCAACCTGGACCCCATGGCCTACCTCAACGCCCCGGGCAACGTGGGCACCTACAACGCTTACACCGAAACTGTTGTTTACGTTACCTATCGCAACGTCTCCCGCCTGGACTTTGAACTCTACCACCTTGATAGGGAGGACTTCATCCGCCTCAACGGCAGCGAGTCGTGGCGCTATTGGGACGATTTCAGCCCCGACCCGGCGACTCTGGTGCGCCGGTGGTCGGAAGCAGTAGATGCTCCGGTCAATGAGACCGACAGGCTGAGCACTAAGGTGGCCAGCGAGGAGGGAGGGAGCCTGGCTCCAGGCCTCTATTATCTCGAGGTCAGCGCTCCGGAGTTGAGGGAGATCAAGAACTGGCGGCCCTCCCGCCTGCTCATGGTGGTCTCCCGCCTCAACCTGACCCTCAAACAGGGAGAGAGGGAGGCCCTGGTGTGGGCCACCGACCTGGCCAGCGGGGAGGTAGTCCCCGACCTCCCGGTTAGCCTGCAGAGCGAATTCACCACTCTCGCCGAGGGACATACGGATCAGGACGGCGTCTTCCGAGCGGAGTTCCCGCGCCAGGATATGTGGGAGCCCTTCTTCGTATTCGCTGGCGAGGGCGATACTTTCGCTGTGGCCCTCAACCGCTGGAATCAGGGCATCAGCCCCTGGAATTTCGACATTCCAGCTCAGTTCTACAGCCAGTCCTACTCTGGCTATTTCTACACCGACCGGCCCATCTACCGGCCGGGCCAGACAGTGCGCTTCAAGGGCATCCTGCGCACCGACGACGATGCCCGCTACGGCCTGCCCGAAGGCGTGAAGAGCCTGACGGTGACCGTCACCGACGACCAGGGCAAGGAGGTCTATCGAGAGAACCTGCCCCTCAGCGATATGGGCACCCTCCACGGCCAGTTCACCCTGGACGAAGAAGCCGCCCTCGGTTACTACTGGCTCAATGCCGAGTTTGCCGATCAGAGCTTCGGCGTGGGTTTCCAGGTGGCCGAGTATCGCCGGCCAGAGTTCCAGGTGGAAGTCCAGACCGACCGCGACGCCTACGTCCAGGGCGATGAGATCGCCGTGAGCGTCGCCGCCAGCTACTACTTCGGCGGTCCGGTGGCCGAGGCCCAGGTGCATTGGAGCGTCCTCAGCCGGGATTACTTCTTCCCCTGGCAGGGCAAGGGCTACTACGACTTCGTGGATTACCAGTGGGAGGAGCGGGGTCGCTACTACGGCTCCTTCGGCGAGCTCATCGCCGAGGGCACAGGGGTGACCGACGCCGAGGGCCGCTTCACCTTCAAGGTGCCCACCGACATCTCCCTCCAGAAACTGAGCCAGGTGTTCACCATCGAGGCCTCCGTGACTGACATCAACAATCAACAGGTGAGCTCCCGCACGGAAGCCGTGGTCCACAAGGGCCTCTTTTACATCGGGCTGAGTCCCAGAGCCTGGGTGAGCACGGTGGGCCAGGAACAAGAGGTGGATATCATCACCGTGGACTGGGAGAGTGAGCCTGTGCCCAACGTGCCCTTGACGGTGACCTTCTTCGAGCATAAGTGGTACAGCGTCCAGGAGAAAGCCGAGGATGGGCGGTTCTACTGGACCAGCAAGGTCAAGGACACCCCGGTCCTGACCACCACGGTGACCACCAACGCCGAGGGAAAGGCGGTGGCCACTCTCGTCCCGGAGAAAGGCGGGAGCTACAAAGTGGTGGCCGTGGGCCATGACGAACTGGGAAACGAGGTCCGTAGTTCCACCTACCTCTGGGTCAGCAGCCGCGAGTTCGTTAGCTGGCGGCGGGAGAGCCATGACCGCATTGAGCTGATCCCCGACAAGAAATCGTACGTGCCAGGCGACGTGGCCAAGATCCTCATCCCCTCGCCCTACCAGGGAGAGGTCAAGGCCCTTCTCACCATCGAACGGGGACACATCATGAGCCACCAGTTGCTCACTCTGCGGAGCAACAGCGAGCTCATCGAGGTCCCCATCCTCTCCGAATACACACCCAACGTCTACGTCTCGGTGGTCATCGTCAAGGGCCAGGACGAAACTAATCCCCTGGCTTCTTTCAAAGTGGGCTACGCCTCTCTGCCGGTATCCACAGTGGAGAAAGAGCTGCAGATCACCATCACCCCGGACAAGGAGCGCTATGGCCCGCGGGAGACGGTGACCTACGACATTCGCGCCACCGACTACCGAGGGGAGGGAGTCGCGGCTGAGCTATCGCTGGCTCTGGTAGACCTATCGCTGCTGGCCCTGGCTGAGGAGAATGTTCCCAGCCTGGTGGATCACTTCTACGGCGAGCGAGGGGTGGGAATACAGACAGCGACCAGCCTGGTCCTCTCCGTAGACCGCCTGAACCAACTCATCGTCCAGAAGACCAAGGGAGGGGCCGCCGGAGCTATGGAGCGGGCCGCTGGCATAGTACGGCGGGAGTTTCCCGAAACCGCCTACTGGAACCCAACGGTGCGCACCGATGAGGAGGGTCGGGCACAGGTTTCGGTGAAATTGCCCGACACCCTGACCACCTGGCGACTGGGCGTCAAGGGGATCACCGCCGCCACCGAGGTGGGCGAGGCCAAACGCGACGTAGTCAGCACTCTGGACCTCCTGGTTAGGCCCGTCGCCCCCCGCTTCTTCGTCATCGGCGACAAGGCGACCCTCTCGGCCGTCGTCCACAACAACACCGATCAGGCGCTGGAGGTGGAGGTGTCGCTAACCGCCGAAGGGCTGGAGGTTGAGGGCGGTGCTCAAAAGGTGGAGGTGCCCGCTCACGGTAAGCAGAAGGTCAGTTGGCTGGTGACCGTCCTCCCCACGGAGGAGGTCAAGCTCCTCTTCGCTGCTCAGGGCGGCGGCCTGTCCGACGCGGTGGAGATCACTCTGCCCGTCTATCACTACTCCACGCCCGAGGTAGTGGCTACAGCCGGCACGCTGGACGAGGCGGGGGAGCGCCTGGAGGTGATCTACCTGCCCGAGCGCTACGATCCCACCCAGGGCGAGCTGACGGTGCAGATAGACCCCTCGCTGGCGGCGGGGATGCGCGACGGCCTGAAGTATCTGGAGCACTACCCCTACGAATGCATCGAGCAGACAGTGAGCCGCTTTTTGCCCAACGTGATGACCTATCGCGCCCTGAGGAAGTTGGGCATCGAGGATCAGGAACTGGCGGCGCGGCTGCCCCAGCAGGTGAGCATCGCCCTGCAACGCATCTACACCGAGCAGCACTACGACGGTGGCTGGGGTTGGTGGCTGAGGGACAAGAGCAATGCCTTCCTCACCGCCTACGTCCTCCTGGGCCTCAACGAGGCCCAGCGGGCGGGTTTTGGGGTAGATCGGGAGGTGATGGATCGCGCCGCCGATTTCCTGGTTGGCAGCCTCAAGCGTCCCGCTGAGCTGAAAGAGCCCCACGAGGCCAACGCCCAGGCTTTCATCCTCTACGTTCTGACCGAGTATGGCGAGGGCGACCTGGGCCGCACTGTGGCCCTCTACGAGCGTCGCCAGATGTTGGGCAACTACGGCAAGGCTTTTCTGGCTATGGCTCTAGACCTTCTTGCCCCTCAGCAGCGGGAGAGGGTGGACGCCATCTTGAGTGACTTAACCAGCTCCGCCGTCCTCAGTGCCACCGGCGCTCACTGGGAGGAGGAGACAGTGGACTACTGGACCATGAATACCGACACCCGCTCCACCGCCATCGTGCTGGCGGCCCTGGCGCGCCTGGCCCCCGATAGCGGCCTTGCGCCCAACGTGGTGCGCTGGCTGATGGTGGCTCGCAAAGAAGGCCACTGGCTCTCCACTCAGGAGACAGCCTGGTCCCTCATCGCCCTCACGGACTGGATGGTGGCCACCGGGGAACTGGAGGCCGATTACGCCTATCGCGTCAGTCTGAATCAGGAGAAGCTGGGCGAGGGACGGGTGACCAAAGCGGACGTTGGAGAAACGCGCAAGCTCCAGGTAGAGGTGGCCCAACTCCTGAGGGACGAGGCCAATCGGCTGCTCATCGAGCGGTTGGAGCCTACGGGCAAGGGTCGGCTCTATTACTCCGTCTACCTGCGTTACTTCCTGCCGGTGGAGGACGTAAAGGCCCTGAGCCGGGGCATCATCGTGGCCCGGCAGTACTCGCCCGTTGACGACCCAGAGCGCTACGTGGATGGGGCACAGGTGGGTGATGTGATCAAAGTCAAGTTGACCATCATCGCTCCCAGCAGTTTGCACTACGTGGTGGTGGAGGATCCCCTGCCGGCCGGCTGCGAGGGTGTGGACGTCAGCCTCAAGACCACCAGCGTGGTGGGGCAGCCTCCTGAGCTGACGCGGGTGGACGAGGAGTGGGGTTGGTGGTGGTTCAGCAACACCCAGATGAGAGACGAGAAAGTAGTGCTGTTTGCCACCTACCTACCCAAGGGTACCTATGAGTACACTTACCTCATGCGGGCCAGCGTGCCGGGCGAGTTCCTGGTCATGCCGGCCACTGCCT
>CAZRSI010000136.1:0-7362 GCA_964602575.1 uncultured Anaerolineae bacterium | reverse complement strand
AATTTGAACCTGCGGGAGGTTCTGGCGCCCCAATCCAAAGAATGCGATTGCCCTAAGTGCAGCGTTGAATCAACTTGCTATTGGCAAAGGATTGACCACGGCTAAGCTCCAGCAACGTTTCAGGTATTCTGCATCAACCTTGGGAAGTGGCTCCGGCAAAGGTTTCCTTCCTCTCGGCGCTGGGCCACAATCAGATAAGGCACTTTCGCAAGACAGTGCAGATCAACGCTTCCATCTTGCCGTTGGTTTGAGGATAGTATGGTGCGCTGGTGATATGTTCGTCTTGGTCAATAATCACTGGCCCCCGATGAAATCCGTTTCTCGCACGGCAGCCTTTAAGTGGCTATCCGAAAAACCTGCTCAAGGCGGATCCTAGTCCGTTGCTGGACTAGGGTCCAGGGGGAGCAACTGTTGGCCTTACCGAGGCACAGGAAGGCGCCCACACAGTAGTGAGACATGTCATCTTCCACCAATGAGAGGGTCACTTTCATGCCTGGCAGCAAGCGAGTGCAGGTCTCGGTATCGACATGCCACGGGCTGTTGGGATGTTCCCGTTGGTAGCGCCGATAAGCGATACCTGGAGGAAAAAGAGGATTGTGGAGGGGCACCCCCACACCCCCGACCTGCTGCGCAGGCCCTTAGGGGTTCAAGAATCTATACAGCCCGGCATATGCCGGGCTGTATAGGCCTGCAGTGTGGTCAGAGTTCGGGCTTTGGAATAGAGGGGGTGCTAGTGAGCTCGCGTACAGGTCGGAGGGCATGATCCCTCTAGCCTTCCACTTGAGGCAATTCTTTCAGCGCCTCCTTCACCTTCTCCTCAGGGTATTCGTAATCGAGCAGTGCGCCATTGAAGTAATCATCATAAGCCTTCATATCGAAGTGGCCATGCCCAGACAGGTTGAAGGCAATCACCTTCTGTTCGCCTGTTTCCTTGCACTTTAGAGCCTCGTCCATGGCTACTTTGATAGCATGAGCAGGTTCAGGCGCGGGGATGATGCCTTCCGCTTTAGCGAAGCTCACCGCTGCCGTGAACACAGGGTTCTGATGCACAGCTACTGCCTCGATGAGCCCCAATTTGTACAGGTGGCAGATGATGGGAGCCATGCCGTGATAGCGCAACCCGCCAGCGTGAATGGGTGGGGGAACGAATCCATGGCCCAAAGTGTGCATTTTGATCACCGGCCCCGTCTTGGCTGTGTCTCCCCAGTCGTAGGCATATATCCCCTTGGTGACCGAGGGGCAGGCCATGGGCTCCACAGCTATGAAGCGGGTATTCTTGCCTTCGACGATTTTGTCGCGAACAAAGGGCAGGACAAAGCCGGCGAAGTTTGAGCCGCCCCCAACGCAACCAATCATGATGTCCGGATACTCCCCAGCTATCTCGAATTGCTTCTTGACTTCCAGTCCGACCACCGTCTGGTGCATCAGGACGTGGTTGACCACGCTGCCCAGGGAGTACTTGGTGCCCTCATGGGTGACGGCATCCTCCACCGCCTCACTGATGGCAATGCCCAGGCTGCCGGTGCAGTCCGGATCCTCGGCTAGAAGCCGACGCCCGTAGTTTGTGTCCGGACTGGGGCTAGACACAATCTCAGCTCCCCAAGCCTGCATTATGCTCTTACGGAAAGGCTTCTGCTCGTAGCTGATCCGCACCATGTATACCTTGCACTCCAGACCGAACAGATTGCAGCCAAAAGCCAAGGCACTGCCCCACTGACCAGCGCCGGTCTCGGTGGTCAGGCGCCTCTGCCCCTCCTCTTTGTTGTAGAAAGCCTGGGCCACAGCGGTGTTGGGCTTGTGGCTACCCGGCGGGCTGACCCCCTCGTACTTGTAGTAGATGTGGGCGGGGGTGTCCAGGGCTTTCTCCCACCGCCTGGCTCGATAGAGGGGTGTGGGGCGCCAAAGTTTATAGACTTCCCGTACTGGCTCCGGGATGTCAATCCACCGCTCCTGGCTCACCTCCTGCATGATTAAAGCCTTGGGGAAGAGGGGGGCCAGATCATCGGGGCCGCACGGCTGAAGCGTGATGGGGTGTAGCGTCGCCGGCAGCGGCTCAGGCAGGTCCGCCTGGATGTTGTACCACTGAGTGGGTATATCCTTCTCGCCGAGCAAAATCTTAGTCTCTTCCATGTTTTTAACTCCCTCCTTTATCCTATTTTGCTTGATTTGAGCTTTACATTTGACGTTTTGCACTAGACTAAGGTAAGGATGGCTCTCTCAGTTCGCCCTTGACTTTCAGAGGCCAGCTTCGTTCATCGTTCCCCCTCCTTTCCACTCAGGATGTAGCGCGTGATAAGCTCGTCACGCATCAAGTTTCGCGTTTCACTTCTTATGCCAATCTCATCCCCTCCTCCACCTACAATGGGCTGGGCGATGAACCTTTTCGTCTTGTACTCGGGCCCAGCTCTCCAACGTGCTCACCAGATGCCCCAGAGGCCATCGGCCCGTGGGCCGATGGCCTGCCAAGATGCGACCTTTTCATTTTGCTCCTCCTTGCCAAAAAGTTTCATAAGCTCGCCTCCCTCGATATGCCCCTTTGGGGCTACTCGGGATGCGAACCACGTAACTCCTAAATAAAAAAGCCCCCGTCCCTAGGGACGAGAGCTCTCACTCCCGCGGTGCCACCCTTGTTAAGCTGCTCACTGGTTTTAAACCAAAAAACTCGCCGTGATGGCGAGTTTCCGGTGAGCCAGCCTCACTCGTTGCAGGTACGGGACAGCAACAATGCTATCCGATACCCTCGGCCCTGATAACGGTGGCGACTCCGGCTCGGCCTACTCGTTGGTCAGTTGGCCGTTTAGTCATTTGGTCACTTACTCCTATTGACCATCTGATCACCCGACCATCTGGCTATCTGACCACTTTCAGCCTGCGACTCCCAGGTCCATTCGGCCTTCGCGCTGGCATCGGGCTCCCACCTTACCCCGACTCTCTGAGCCTCGCTTTAAGGCTTACTAGTCCTGTTCCCAGTCTTTCAAGATTCTTAAATTTAGTTATTAATATAGCACATAGTGCGGGAAATGTCAAATTCGATGTCTACTATAGGTGATCTTTCGGATAGGCTCCTACATGGGCGCTTTCAGCCCGAAGAAGACCCGGCGCAAAACTTCCTGGGGAGTGGTGATTCCCTTTTGCACTTTCAACATGCCGGCCCGCTGTAAAGGCACCATTCCTTCCTTGACAGCCTGAGCCACAATATCATCCGCACTGGCACCTTGCATTAGCAACCGCTTTAATTCGTAACTCATTATCATCAATTCGAAAACACCGGTCCGGCCCAGATAACCTGTATAGCCACAGTAGTTACAACCCTCCCCATAGTAGAACTGGCTTCGCGCCTCCCATACTTGCCCTTCGTAAGCTAATCGTTCCTCCATGGATGCCTCGCGGAGCGAGCGGCAATGGGAACAGATCCGTCGCACCAAGTGCTGGGCGACAACACCTATCACCGCTGAGGTAATAAGCATAGGTTCCACTCCCAGGTCTATCAGCCTGAAGAGGGCTCCTACACTATCGTTGGCATGTACGGACGTCAACACCAAATGCCCCGTGAGAGCAGCCTGGATGGCCGTACGAGCTGTTTCCGCATCGCGAATCTCACCTACCATAATAACGTCTGGGTCCAGGCGTAGGATAGTCTTCAGTCCACTGGCAAAAGTGAGGTCCACTTGGGGATTAACCTGGATCTGCTTAATATTGGCAAATTGATATTCGATGGGATCCTCAATGGTCACAATATTGCGTTCGGCAGTGTTCAAACGGTTGAGGGAAGAATACAGAGTCGTTGTCTTACCCGAACCCGCCGGTCCGCCAACCACGATCATACCAGAGGGAGATTCGATCAGTTTTTCGTAGGCTGCCAGGACATCGGGAAGGAAGCCTAGTTCCGAAAGCTCCATGATAGATAGAGCTTTGTCCAAAAGATGTAGCACGGCCACTTCCCCTTGTGCCGTGTTGATAGTGGTGACGCGGATATCTACCTTTTGGTTGTCTGTAGCGATTGTGAACCGGCCCTCTTGGGGACGCCTCCGTTCTGCGATGTCCATCTTGGCCAAAACCTTTAGTCGAGAAAGCAAAGGGTTGTAGATGCTCGAGGGTAGAGACAGGACCTCACGCAGGTATCCGTCAACACGATAACGCACCCGTATGTTGTCACGGGTAGGTTCGATATGGATGTCCGAGGCCCCCTCTTTCACCGCTCCAGCGATGAGGAGATCTACAATGCGCACAGCGGGAATCCGGGCGAGGTCAGTGGAGGTGATCTGTTGAATCTCCCTCTCGATCTCCGTAACAGCCCGGTAGTGAAGATTGATCGCCCCTCGTACATCCATTAACGCAGCGCGCAGGGGCTTGATCTGCATTCTGGTGCGCACCCGAAGATCCTCTAGGATATTGAAATCCTCAGGATGGCTCATGGCTACAACCAGGGTATCTCCCTCGATGCGAAGAGGCATGACATCGTATCTTCTGGCTATCTTCTCTGGGATCAATCGCAAAGCCTCTGGTTGAACTTGATATTTCTTGAGATCTATGAGAGGAGGGCCAGCACGTACTTTAGCCTTGCTCTCGATCATCTCCACAATGGTGTCTATCTCAAAAGGCTTGTAAAGCACACCATCTACCCCAGCGTCAATCGCCTCGGAGACTACTCCCTCCAAAGCGCTGTGACCGGTCATGATCATGGTCGTGACATTGTGATTGGCCTTCTTGATCTCCCGCAAGGTTTCGACCCCATTCATGCCAGGCATCATGATGTCTATGAGGGCTAGGTCGAAGCGCCGGCTTCGCACCTCGGCTACTGCTTTTTCGCCACTATCAACCGTTACAACGTTATATCCCTTCTCTTCCAGAACATCCGAGAGCGTTTCGGTCAGGTTGGTGTCGTCATCAGCTATCAGGATATTGATCTGCTCGTTCATGTCTAGCTCCTCCCTTTGCCACCGGCAATCTCACGGTGAAAACCGTCCCTTTTTCTGGGAAACGTTTTACCTCCACACTACCACCATTCCTCTCCACAAGCTTCTTGCTCACCAACATGCCCACACCGGTGCTGCTTGCTGAGTCAAGCGGAGAAGTTATTGCTTCCAACTCCTCTTCGGGGATAACCCAGTCGGGAACTTCGAACCTGACCTCCACAGAACCATTCTGCTCCTTAGCCCTGATCTGGAACCTGCCGCTTTCAGGCCTCCCTTGGACTATCGCTACGATGATGTTGGTGAAAGCTCTCTGCAATTGGCTGGCATCGGCCATCAGGGTCGGTAGGTGATCATCCAGGTGCAGGCCCGCTTCCCAGTGCTCTGGCAAGGACGCCTGGGACAGCGCTTCGGCAATGATGGTTTTGAGGTCGCTTTCCTGAAGCACGGGTTCCTTCACCAGAGCAAAGTCCATAAGGTTCATGATGATCATATTCGCATTGGCGATCTCCCCTTCCAAAATCCTCAGGTGCTTTTTCACCTTCTCGTCCCCGTGGCTCACCTTCATCTTTAGGTAGTAGGCGGAATTTCTCATCACAGCTAGTTTGTTTCTCACGTCATGGCCTATAACTCTTATCATTCGTCCCAAAGCGGGAGGTATTGTCTCAGACGGAATGGAGTCCATCGTTTTCATCATGCCTGCCTTTTTGATGCCTTGTGTGGCAAATTCGATCCACAAGCCTGACCACCTCCTCCACGGCAAGAGGTTTGTACAGGCAGTCGTGTTTGTTTTCCCGTGCTACTCTGACAGCCTCCTTGCTAGTCCGAGCGTTACTTACCCTATAACCTCTGGGCTCCAAAATGCCTTTGAAGACGTCGTGAACTTTGGGGTCCTTGTCCACTACCAGTATGTGCCCTCCAACTCTTACACCCTCGACGAGCCTTACCATTTTTTGCATGTCCAACGGTTTGTAAAGCACGCCATAGGCTCCCTCGCTCATGGCATCTCTGAGACGATCATCAGCAGCGTAGGCAGTCATCATCACCACGGCAGTTTCCGGGCTGATTCTCTTGATTTCCCTGAGGGTATCCACCCCATCCATCCCCGGCATCTTAACATCCATAAGGATAACATCGAAGTAATTGTCCTTAACCTTCTCGATCGCTTCATACCCATCGGCAGCGATGGCCACGTGGTAGCCCATATCCTCTAGGATATCCGATAGAGTTTCGCGCATACCCACCTCATCGTCTACAATCAGGATGCTAATCCTGTCAGCTATCATCCTCCCTCCCAGGTTCCTTCAAGGACGGTCCGATCAACATAGACAGGCAATTTTATGGTAAAAGTAGTTCCTTTTCCTACTTCACTTTCCACCTCGATGCTACCACCATGGGCCTCGATGATCCTCTTGCTGACCGCTAAGCCCAAGCCGATCCCTTTGCTTTTGGTGGTGAACAGCGGTTCGAAGAGCTTACCTAGATTCTCCTTTGGGATCCCACAGCCGTTATCTTTGAATTCTGTGATGATGAAACCATCTTCTGCCCGGGTGGATATTTCCAGTATGCCCTTGTCACGTGCGTCGGCTGAGTGCGATGAGGTCATGGCTTGCACCGCATTGGTGATCATGTTTATAAAGACCTGTTCTATCTGGCCAGGGTCAGCCATTAGCGGAGGCAGGTCCTCTCCCAACCTGGTAATCACCGACACAGTGTCTGGGACGGGAGTACGAGACAGCACATTTTTGACCAGGGTGTTAACATGAACCTTCTCCAGAGCGAGCTTTGTGTCTCGTGCAAAGCTTAGCAGGTCGCTGATGATTTTGTCGGCTCTTGCGATTTCGTTGTCTATGATATTGAGGTGCTTTTTCACCTTACTATCGGCATTGCCCAACTTCATTTTGAGATAGTATACGGAGTTCTTGATGACGCCCAAGGGGTTGCGGAGCTCGTGGCTAACACTGGCCCCCAGTTGGCCTATGGTAGCCAACCGTTCTGCGCGAAGCAAGCGCTCCTGAGCTTCCCGGAGCTGTTTGGTGCGTTCTTCCACCATCTCCTCCAGCCGCTCCGAGTATTCTTTCAACGCTTCTTCCGCCAGCTTGCGCTCGGTGATGTCTTGCACAACAACCACCGTGGAACCATTGGTCATCCCCTTCTTCCAACCCTGCCATGGTCGGATTCGGACCTGAATATAGCGCTTCAAGACCTCGTCATAGAGTTCGCACTGAAGAGGTTGGCCCTGTTTTACCTGGCTCCAGGCTTGCCTCCAGAAGGAATTGAGGGGACAAGAAGAATCGGAGCATTCCGGATGGAGAAGCTCGTGAAACTCCCGGCCTTTCACCTGCTTCACTGCCCCCAGATCCCAGGCCTCAACCGTGCGGTTGGCTCGGATGATACGACCGTGTTCATCCACCAGGCAAACGAGTTCCAAAAGCGAGTCGGCCGTGGA
>CAZRSI010000135.1:0-7398 GCA_964602575.1 uncultured Anaerolineae bacterium | reverse complement strand
GCCAGAGGTGGCGGCCCAGATTCTGCGCGACGCCGAGGTCTAGCATGAACATCGGTTTCATCTCCACCCGGTTGGCCGGCACCAACGGTGTGTCGCTGGAAACAGAGAAGTGGGCCACTATTTTCGAACGCCTGGGACAAAACGTCTACTATTGTGCCGGCGAATTGGACCCGGTCCTGCATGGCCTGTCGGTGCCCGAGATGCACTTCATCCACCCCGAAGTCCAATGGATTCACGATCGCTCCTTCGGCACCACAGAGGCCGTGCCGGACCTGGAGTCCCGCATCACCTCCCTGATCACTCACCTGCGGGAAAACGTGCGGCGTTTCGTGAGCGCCTTTGATCTGGACCTCCTGGTCGTCGAGAACGCCCTGGCCCTCCCCATGAACGTGCCCCTGGGCTTGGCCCTGACGGAGTTCATCGCTGAGACGGGTATACCCACCATCGCTCACCACCACGACTTTTACTGGGAACGCGACCGCTTCCAGGTCAATTGTATACCCGACATCCTGGCAAAAGCTTTCCCTCCCGACCTGCCGTCCGTTCGTCACGTGGTCATCAACACCTTGGCTCAAAAGAGCCTGCGCGAGGAGCGGGGGCTGGAGAGCACGGTGATCCCCAACATCTTTGACTTTGCTCACGCTGCCACTGGCATGAACGCCTTCAGCTGCGACCTGCGAGCTACCCTGGGCCTCACCGACGACCACTTGATGATCCTGCAGCCCACTCGCGTCATCCGGCGCAAGGGCATAGAGCTTTCCATCGAGCTCGTCCGCCGCCTGCGGGAGCCACCGAATCGGTCACGGCTGCTGGGCAAGGAGCCAGTGTTGGTCATCACCCACCGCGCCGGCGACGAAGGCATGGAATACCTGGAGGAACTCGAGCGCCAGGCCGAGCAAGTTGGCGTGCCTCTGATCTATGCCGCCACTCGCTTTGGACCACGATCTTCCATCATCAATCGCCAGAAGATTTACCGTTTGTGGGACGCCTATGTCCACGCTGACTTCGTCACCTATCCTAGCCGCTACGAGGGCTTCGGCAACGCTTTGCTGGAAGCCATCTACTTCCGCCTTCCTCTTTTGGTTAACCGTTACAACGTTTACGTGGCAGACATCGCTCCCCTGGGGTTCGATCTGATCGAGATCGAGGGCGCCATCACCAATGAGACCGTGGAAGAGGTAATCTGCGCTATTGTTGACCCCGTTCGCCGTCGGCGCATGGTGGAGTATAACTACGAACTGGCTACGCACCATTTCTCCTACGAAGCGACCGTCCCCAAGCTGGAGGCATTAATTAGGATGTACCCGAGCCTAAAGTGGAGGAAGCGATGAATAGCAACCCGTGCCGGATTGGCTTTGTTTCCACCCGCCTGGCAGGAACAGATGGGGTGTCTCTGGAGACGCGAAAGTGGTCGCATGTCCTGACAGCGCAGGGTCACGAATGTTTCTACTTCGCCGGCCAATCGGAGTGGCCAGAGGAACGTTCCTACGTGGTACAGGAGGCCCACTTCAAGCACCCAGAAATTCAGAGGTTGAACGCCGATCTGTTCGATAATTATGTTCGCACTGCCGAGACTTCTCGCAAAGTCCAGGCCCTGAAGGATTACCTGAAGGAGCATCTCTATCGCTTCGTGAATAGGTTCGACCTGAACCTGCTGATAGTTGAAAACGCTCTGGCCATCCCCATGAATATCCCCTTGGGCCTGGCGTTGACGGAGTTGATCGCCGAGACCAGCATTCCTACCATCGGCCATCACCACGATTTCGCCTGGGAGCGCGACCGGTTCAAGGTTACGGCGGCCTCTGACTATCAGATGGGAGCCTTTCCCCCCATCTTGCCCTCGGTGCATCACGTGGTGATCAATTCCTATGCCGCCCGGCAGTTGGCCTTGCGCACCGGCGCTACTTCGGTGTTGATCCCCAACGTGATGGATTTCGAAACGCCACCCCCCGAGCCGGATGCCTACGCCGAAGGGATGCGTCAGGCATTGGGCATTGCCTCCGATGACTATCTCATCCTGCAGCCCACGCGGGTGGTGCCTCGAAAACGCATCGAGCAGGCCATCGAGTTGGTCCGCCGCCTGGGCGTGAAGGCAGTGCTGGTGATCTCTCACTCCTCTGGCGACGAGGGTGTGGCCTACGAAGCCTACTTGCGAACCCTGGCCGATTTAATGAACGTCCGGGTCCTCTTTGCCGCCGATGCCTTCTCTTTAGAGCGGGGCGAGACTCCGGATGGAGGCCGGGTGTTCTCCCTGGCCGACGCCTATCAACAGGCCGACCTGGTGACCTATCCTTCGACGGTGGAAGGCTTTGGCAACGCCTTCCTGGAGACCATCTACTATCGGCGGCCCATCGTGATGAGCACCTATGAGATCTTCCAGCGGGATATCCGGCCCAAGGGGTTCAAGGTGATCGGGTTCGAGGGCTTCATCACCGACGCAACGGTGAAGCAAGCGCGCGCTGTTTTGCAGAATCCTGAATTGGCCAGGGAGATGGCCGAGCACAATTACGAACTGGGGCGCCGTTACTACTCGTATGAGGTACTGGAGGGCCGTTTGGCCATGCTACTGCACCAGGTTATAGGAGCGTGAGAGACCATGCGGGTGGCGATCCTTCACTACGCCGCCCCGCCTACCGTCGGCGGCGTGGAGAGCACCATTTACCACCACGCTCGCTTGCTGGCCCAGGTCGGTTATGGGGTCCAGGTCATCGCCGGGCGGGGCAAGCCCTTCGACCCCCGGGTTGAGCTGCGCCTCATCCCTCGGCTTTATTCCAAACACCCCCAGGTACTGGCCGTGAAACGGTACCTGGATCAGGGCCTCACAAATGAAGCCTTTCAGCGTCTGAGGGATGAGTTAGACAAGGAACTGAGCGCGGTCCTGGTTGGCAGCGAAGTCTGCATCGTCCACAACGCCATCACCCTGCACAAGAACCTGGCTCTCACCGCCGCCCTGCGCCAGCTTTCGGAGCGGGAGGACGTGCGGCTCATCGCCTGGTGCCACGACTTCGCCTGGCGCAGGCCCCAATACCGCTCCGAGTTGCATCCAGGGTATCCCTGGGATCTGCTGCGCCAACCGTGGCCGGGCGTGACCTATGTCGCAGTCAGCCGGGCGCAGCGGGAAGAGCTGGCTGAACTGTTCGGTTGGCCCCCGGAGCGGGTGCAGGTGGTGCCGCCGGGCGTGGACCCCTGGACGCTGCTGCGGCTGCGTCCCCAGACGGCGGAACTGGTCAATACCCTGGGCTTGCTGGAAGCGGAGATGGTGCTCCTCCTTCCGGCGCGCATCACCCGCCGCAAGAACATCGAGTTGGGCCTACGCATCACCGCCGCCCTCCACGAACAGGGCCATCAGGCCCACCTGGTGGTGACCGGTCCACCAGGGCCACATAACCCGGCCAACGTCGCTTACCTGAAGCGATTGCAGCACCTGCGGCACGAGTTAGGCGTGGAGCGCTACGTGCATTTCCTGTACGAGCAGGGCACGCTGGAGCAGCCTTTTATTCCGGACGACGCCATGATGGCCGAGTTGTACGTGGTGGCCGACGCCCTGCTGTTTCCCAGCAAGCAGGAAGGCTTCGGCATTCCGGTGCTGGAGGCAGGGCTGGCCCGCCTGCCGATCTTCTGCTCTGATATCCCCCCGTTCAAGGAATCGGGCGGCACGGAGATCACGGTCTTTGGGCTGGACGAAGAGCCGCATCGGATCGCGCGGCAGATCGTGGAGGTGTTGGCCGCCGACCCGGCCTATCGGCTGCGACGCCGGGTGTTGGAAGAATACACCTGGCAGCAAATTGTGAAAAATAAAGTGCTGCCTTTACTGGAAAGATGATTCGACACGAAGAGGAACCAAAACAAAGATACACCATCCTGCTCCCCGTCCTCGATGCTGAGGAGGCGGAGGAGTTGCTGTGGCTGGCCCTGGCCCTGCTTCGGCAGCGACCGGGGCAGGTAGTGTTGGTGGGCGTGGTCACCGTACCTCCCGATCGTCCTCTGAGCGAAGGAGCGGTGATGGCCCAGAGACGCCGCGAAGAACTTCATCAGCTGGTAGAGCAGTACCCCGATGCTCCTTTGCGACTTGAACCTATGGTGCGGGTGGCCCACCAGCCGTGGCCGGAGTTGGAACGCATCATCCGCCAGGAGCGATGCGATTTCCTGCTTCTACCCTGGCGGGAGGGGGCCGATGAGCCGTTGATGGGGATGCCCCTCGACCAACTGCTGAATGCCGCGCCCTGCACCGTGGCCGTGGTGCGCGGGCGAGGATTGCGCCAGGTCCGGCAGATCCTGCTGCCGGTGCAGGGCGGTAGCCCCCACACCCCTGCTGCCCTGCACGTGGCCTTGGCCTTGGCCGATGCCGCCGACGCTGGGGTGACCCTGCTCCACGCCGCCCCAGAAGGGGTCCGCGATCTGGCAGATGATTTCTTCCGCGAGTACCGTCCTCTGTTGCGCGGCCTGGATCGAGTACGTCGGGAGGTGCGGGTGATCCGCGAGATGGTACCTTCCATTGTGGGGGAAGCACCGGGCCATCAGGTGATCGTCCTGGGAAGTGCAGAGGCGATCGCCGGCGGGCCGAGCCGTCTGGGACCGGTAGCCCGCGGGGTGGCTGCCGGTACCGGGCAGGCGATAATCGTGGTCAAGGCCGCTCCTGCGGCACCAGCCCCGGCCCCGCGCCATTGGGAGCCAGCGGCGGCGCCGGTCGTCACTCCCCTTTCCGTGCTGGTGGACAAGTGGTTTGCCGAGAATACCTTCCACAGCCGCGAGTTCGCCGACCTGGAACAGTTAGTCGCCCTCAAGGAGGAGCAGGGACTAACCATCAGCCTGGGCCTGCCGGCGCTGAACGAGGAAGAAACCGTGGGCAAGGTCATTCAAACCGTCAAAACCGCGCTGATGGACGAGGTGCCCTTGCTGGACGAGGTAGTGCTCATAGACTCGGGTTCGGTGGACTATACCCGCGAGATCGCCGCCGACCTGGGCATTCCGGTGTACATCCATCAGGAGATCCTCCCCCGATACGGAGCCTATCACGGCAAGGGCGAAGCCCTATGGAAGAGTCTCTACGTGTTGAAAGGGGACATCGTCGCCTGGATTGACACAGACATCGTGAACATCCATCCGCGCTTCGTTTACGGTATCTTGGGGCCCCTGCTGTGCAATCCGAGAATTCAATACGTCAAAGGGTTCTACCGGCGTCCCTTGCGGCGCGGCGAGCGGGTGATTGCCGGCGGCGGTGGACGAGTAACGGAGTTGACGGCACGGCCCCTCATCAATCTCTTCTTTCCTGAACTGTCGGGGATCATCCAGCCTCTGGCCGGCGAATACGCCGGGCGGCGAGAGGCGCTGGAACAGATTTCCTTCTTCACCGGCTACGGTGTGGAGACCGGTTTGCTCATTGACATTCTGGAGATTTTTGGTCTGCGGGGCATCGCTCAGGTAGACCTTCAGGAGCGGATCCATCGCAACAAACCCTTGCAAGATCTCTCCCCCATGGCCTTTGCCATCATCCAGGTTGTCATTCGTCGCCTGGAGGATCGCCACAAAATCCGCTTGATGGAAGACGTGAACAAAACCATGAATCTGATCCGCTATGAACTTGGCCGTCTTCATCTGGAGACGTTAGAGATCCAGGAACGGGAACGCCCGCCGATGATCACGCTGCCTGAGTATAGGGAGAAGCGAGGGCTCCGGCCAACGAACGTTGGAGAAGCGGAGGGGAGGGGGTGATGACCCGATTGGTTCTCGTTCGCCACGGCGAAACCGACTGGAACGTGGAGGGACGCTACCAGGGTCAGGCTGACCCCCCGTTGAACGAGCGAGGGCGGGCGCAGGCGCGGCAGGTGGCCGAGGAACTCAAGGGCCAACAGCTCGATGCCCTGTACGCGAGCGACCTGCGTCGGGCCGCCGAGACGGCTGCGGCCATTGGCCGGGCGACGGGCCTGCCGGTGCATCACGACCCTCGCCTGCGGGAGATCAATCAGGGCGAGTGGCAGGGGTTGCTGGTGACCGAGATTGAGCAGCGCTACCCGGAGCTGTTCCATCGCTGGCGGGAAGCGCCACTGACAGTGACCTTGCCCGGCGGCGAGAGCATCGCCCAGATGCAGGAACGGGTGCTGGCCGCCGTGGAGGAGATCGTGCGGCGACACCCCGGCCAGCGGGTGGCCCTGGTGACCCACAAGCTACCCATGGCCGTCATCAAGTGTCACTACCAGAACATCCCTCTGGAACGCTTATGGGAGCTGATCCCACCCAATGCGGGGTGGGAGATAGTGACTGTTAATCCCCCGTAGGGGCTATGTAGGGCAGGTTGGCTGCGGCTCTCGCCGAGACGGTGGGACGCCAGTGGGTCGTGCTAGACGCTTGGATTACCTTTGACGAAACCAAGGAAGCGGCCCACCTGCCGTTTCGTGGGGCTACTTATTCGCCAAGAAGGTGCAGGCGGAGATCGGGTACAGGGAAGTGCCTGGGATTGGTCGTGGCTAGCGTAAGGTTGTGGTGGAGAGCAGTGGCGGCGATGATGGCGTCGGGGAAGGAGAACTGAACGCCCTGGCGGGCGTACTGATAGATCAGACGCCCGGCCCGGTCGGCAATGGCTTCGTCCACCGGGATATTCTCCAGCGAATCGAGCAACTCCATTGTGCGCTCCTCCTCGTGGGGACGCATCCCGGCCAGAATCTCCGTTCGGGTGGCGACGGAGATACATTCGCGTTCTTTCTTTCTACCCAGCGCATCCAATAAATCCAGGGCTTTTGGGTCGCTGCGGAGGGCGAGGATAAGAATGTTGGTGTCTAGGAGACAATCAGCCACCGCGCTCGGCCTCCTTGACGATCTCGTCCCAGGTACGCGGCATCCACGTCTCCCGCAGCCGACGGACGTAGCGGTTCACGTCCTCAACGGTCATCAGATCGGGGTGATCCTCATCCGACCAAGCCGGTTCACGGCGCAAGTCTTCTAGAACCTTCCGTAGCCTGGCGCGCTTGAGCTCCTTCTCCGTGGCTTCGACGATGAATTTGCTTCGCTCCCGGCGGGGAACGTAGCGCCTGAGTTCTTCCAGTAGCGATACAGGGAAGGTAACATTGATCCGTTTAAGCGTTTCTGTAGCCATTTTTATCCCCCAAATTATGATACATTAATTATACATCGAATAAAGATGTCTGTCAAATACTCAAAAGAAAGGGCCTGCGCAGCAGGTCGGGGGGTGTGGGGAGTGTCCCCCAATATCCTCTCTTCTCGTCGCCAGTGTGGGGCCAGGCTTCGCTGCGCAAGCCCAGAAAGGATTTGAAATGCCTTATGAAACTGCACTGAGCCGAGATGCCCGAAAGCGCATTGGAGAAATCGGCCGCGCTGACATCCTGGTGGGCATCCCCAGCTACAATAACGCAGCTACCATCGGCCACGTGGTGCGCATGGCCG
>CAZRSI010000134.1:0-7676 GCA_964602575.1 uncultured Anaerolineae bacterium | reverse complement strand
ATCATGCGGGCTCTGGAGGCTCGAGGCGTGCGCATGATAGGCGAAGGGGTGCGGGTAAGGAAGGCGCCAAGCGCGGAGGATCTGGCCAAGTGCAGGGAACTGGGCCGCGCGATGGCCGAAAGCGTCACAGGAGGTGAGGAAAATGGCTGAGTTGGACGAGGTGGGGAAGGCCATCCTTGAGGCGTTGGCGGGGATGGAGGAGCCGGCCGGTTGCGGCGAGATCGCCAAAAAGGCGGGGCTTTCCACCCCTAAGGTGGTGGGGAAGCTCAGGGGGCTCCTCAAGCAGGGGCTGGTGGAGAGGCCGGTAAAGGGCAAATACGTCATCACCGAGGCCGGAAAGACCGCCCTAAGCTAAGGCAGTGTTGGACAGATCGCGCCGATCGCCGTTCTTCAAGTTGGCTGTGAATTCTCAGACACCCTTTGAGTTTGCAATAGGAGCAAACCGATGACAAAGAAGCATCGCCCTGCGCTGGCACCGATGTGCCTCCGCAAATTGAAGAGCCTTGACCCAGAGCTAGGGAAAGTCGGCGGGCAGTTCTGGACGACCGTTTGGGGAACGGAGCGCGCCTTGCTGCCCAAGCACAAGTACCTGATCGCATTGGGGATGGCGTTGGCCGTGGGCCGTGACCGTCAGGCGGCTCGTGAGCTGATCAAAGCTTATGGTGCAGGGGCCACGCTGGACGAGCTGCGCGAGACATTCATGCTCATCCCCTGGAATTTCGGCGTCTCGTATTTCTGCTCGGAGGTCAGCACCGGCACGCCGATGCGTGCCTTTGAGCTGATCGCCGAGTTGGAGAAGGAGGGTTTGACACGAGAGGAGGTTATGGAGCAGTTGAAGATGCGATTTAGGTCCCAGATCGGCTTTAAGCAGCAAGCGGAGCAGGAGCGCGGTGACTGCGCCGCTGATCGAGATAAGGAGGCGTAAAAATGGCTGACAAGGAAAGATTGGATATGTTCTGCTACCAATGTTCCCAGACTGCAAGGGGCACGGGCTGCACAGTAAGAGGGGTATGTGGGAAGGTGCCTACGGTCGCCCGT
This sequence comes from uncultured Anaerolineae bacterium, assembly GCA_964602575.1. Classification (GTDB taxonomy): domain Bacteria; phylum Chloroflexota; class Anaerolineae; order VGOG01; family VGOG01; genus CAZRSI01. The sequence continues at coordinate 6,638 of CAZRSI010000134.1, read as the reverse complement.
CTGCAGGACAATCTGCTACTTGCTAGCAAGGGGATGGCGGCCTATCTCTACCACGCGAGGGAGCTGGGATATACCGATACTGAGGTTGATGCCTTTTTGGAGAGAGCCTTTTATGCCACATTCACCAATGTCAATTTTGATGCGGAGGAGCTCGTTAGGCTGGCCGTTGAGGCTGGCGAGATGAATGTGAGAACTATGAGGCTTCTCAAAAGGGCCCACATCGAAACCTATGGGGAGCCAGAGCCCACGGAGGTGCAGACAGGAACGGTCAAAGGGCATGGAATTATCGCCACTGGGCACGGCCTGAAGGCACTTGAGGAGTTGCTCAAACAGACGGAAGGAACGGGGATAAATGTGTATACCCATTCAGAGCTTCTGCCTGCCCACGGTTATCCTGGTCTGAAAAAGTACAAGCACCTGGTGGGCAATCTTGGGATCTCATGGAGGGATCAGAAAAGGCTCTTCGCCGAGTATCCAGTGGCGATTCTTGGAACTTCAAACTGTGTCCTGATACCCAGGGAGCAGTATAGAAACAGAATGTTTACTACTGGGCCTGCGCGTCTGCCCGGCGTGCAACATATCGCTGGATATGACTATACCCCGGTTATAGAGAAAGCAAAGGCGTTGCCGGAACTTGAGGAGAAGTCCGGCGACGTTATACTCACGACGGGGTTTTCCAAGTCCGTGGTGCTGTCTTTGAAAGACAGGATCAAGCAACTGGTGGAAGCAGGTAAAATCCGCCACTTCTTCCTCATAGGAGGCTGTGATTCGCCGCTCAAGAAGATGGAGTATTATAGGGAGTTTGTCCAAAGGTTGCCACAAGATACGGTTGTCTTAACTCTTGGCTGTGGTAAGTTCAGGATCAACGACTTGGCTCTCGGTGAAATTGAAGGTATTCCAAGACTGATTGACCTGGGACAGTGCAACGACTCGATTGTTGCCATTGACATAGCCGCCGCTCTTGCGGAGGCCTTTGGCGTGGGAATCAACGAACTCCCGTTGACCCTGGTACTGAGTTGGATGGAGCAGAAGGCGGTGGCTATTCTCTGGAGCTTGCTCGCGCTTGGGTTCAAAGGCATCTACTTGGGGCCCATCCTCCCTGCTTGGGTCAACGAGGACATTCTGGAAGTGTTAAAAGCAAATTACGATTTGCGCCTCATAGGTGATCCGGAAGAAGACATTAAGCGGATCCTGGGTTTGTAATCATGGGATCTGAAGGCCGCGCCGATCGCCGTTCTTTCAACTGAGAGGAGTAATGATAATGGCTGAGGAAGTGGATTCCTGTGTGCAACCAGCAGCGGGGCCGTTGATCGCAGAACCGCTCCCCGCCACAGGTGTATCACCGCCAAAGGAGGAGGTCAAAATGGCAATGGCACGTGTGGGCAAAGAGGCGCCGGACTTTGAAGCCTCGGCCTATATTCCTGGTGAGGGCTTCAAGAACGTGAGGCTGTCAGACTATCGAGGCCAGTGGGTGGTGCTCTGCTTCTACCCCGGCGATTTCACTTTCGTTTGACCGACGGAGCTGTCGGCAGTTGCCGTCAAGTATCCGGAGTTGAAGGAACTGGGCGTGGAAGTGCTGTCTGTAAGCACCGACAGCCGCTTCACCCACAAGATTTGGAACGCGGAAGAGCTGTCTAAGATGGTGGAGGGCGGCATCCCTTATCCCATGCTCTCCGATCAGGGCGGGCGCATCGGCACCGTGTATGGGGTCTACGACGAGATGGCGGGCGTGAATATCCGTGGTCGCTTCATCATTGACCCTGATGGAGTCATCCAGGCCATGGAGGTGCTCACCCCGGCGGTGGGCCGCAACGTGAGCGAGTTGATCCGTCAGATTAAAGCTTTCCAACACGTGCGGGCCACGGGCGAGGCCACACCATCCGGCTGGGAGCCGGGCAAACCGACCCTCAAGCCGGGGCCGGACTTGGTGGGGAAAGTATGGGAAGTCTGGAAGACGGAGTCCGCCTTCTGAAAACATCGGGCGATCGGCGTGGCTTGTATGCGCTTCTCCAAATTAAACGAAGGAGGGCAAAAATGGATAGGTGGGAGTGTTTGGTCTGCGGGTACGTTTACGATCCTGCCGTGGGTGATCCCGATAGCGGCATACCAGCGGACACGCCCTTTGAGGATCTGCCCGACGAGTGGGTCTGTCCCGAATGCGGGGCCGAAAAGGACATGTTCGAGAAGCTCGAATGAAGCTTCAGTCACCCTTGCGCACCAGCGCGGAGGACATCTACGCCGCCGGCGATGTGGCCGAGTTCCAGGGCCGGGTCTACGGCTTCTAACTTCCAGCACAAGGAGAGCAAATGACTCATCACCAGAATCTGGATCAGTTGTGCATCAACACTATCCGCACCTTAGCCATGGATGGGGTGCAGAAAGCCAAATCGGGCCATCCGGGGATGCCCATGGGAGCAGCGGCTATGGCCTACGTGTTGTGGACACGCTTCTTGCGGCACAACCCGGCCAACCCGACCTGGCCAGATCGGGACCGTTTCGTCCTTTCGGCGGGGCACGGTTCCATGCTGCTCTACAGCCTGCTGCACCTCACAGGCTACGATCTCCCGCTGGAGGAACTCAAGAACTTTCGCCAGTGGGGCAGCCGCACCCCTGGCCACCCCGAGTATGACCCCGAATTGGGGGTGGAGACCACCACCGGCCCGTTGGGGCAGGGCTTTGCCAACGGCGTGGGCATGGCCATCGCCGAGGCCTATCTGGCTGCCCACTTCAACCGCCCCGGCTACAGGATCGTCGACCACTACATCTATGCCATCGTCAGCGACGGCGACCTGATGGAAGGTGTGGCCTCCGAAGCCGCGTCGCTGGCCGGTCATCTACGGCTGGGCAAGCTGATCTACCTGTACGACGACAACCACATCTCCATCGAGGGCAGCACGGATCTGACCTTCACTGAGGACAGGGGCCTGCGCTTCGAGGCCTATGGCTGGCACGTGCAGCGCGTGGACGGGTATGACCTGGAGGGCATTGCTGCCGCCATCCGGGCCGCCCAGGCTGACCTGCGCCCTTCGCTGATCATGTGCCGCACCCACATCGGCTACGGCAGTCCCAACAAGCAGAACAAGGCTGAGGTGCATGGGGCGCCGCTGGGCGAGGAGGAGGTGCGGCTCACCAAAGAGAACCTGGGCTGGCCTGCTGAATCTCCATTTTTCATCCCCAACGAGGCCCTGGCTCATTTCCGTCAGGCCCTGGAGAAGGGGCGCGTCTGGGAGGCCGAGTGGCAGGCTCGCTTCGATGCCTATGCCGCTGAGTATCCTGAGCTGGCAGAGGAGTGGCGCATGGTGATGAGCGGTGAGTTGCCTGAGGGATGGGATGCAGACCTGCCGATTTTCAGGCCGGAGGATGGCCCGCTGGCCACCCGTGTTGCCTCGGGTAAGGTACTCAACGCTATCGCTCCCCATTTGCCCACTCTGATGGGCGGCTCTGCGGACCTGGCACCATCTTGCAAGACCTACCTGAGCGGCTATGGCGACTTCTCGGCTGAGAACCGTGCTGGCCGCAATTTGCACTTCGGGGTGCGGGAACATGCCATGGGCGGCATCCTTAGCGGCATGGCCTTGCACGGCGGGGTGATTCCCTATGGCAGTACCTTTTTGGTCTTCTCCGACTACATGCGCCCCAGCATCCGCCTGGCGGCCATGATGAAGCTGCCGGTGATCTACGTGTTCACCCACGATAGCATCGGCATCGGGGAGGACGGCCCAACCCACCAGCCGATCGAACAATTGGCCTCGCTGCGGGCCATCCCTCACTTAACTGTGATCCGTCCGGCTGACGCGAACGAGGTGGTCGTGGCCTGGCGCGTGGCCCTGGAACACCGTGAGGGGCCAGTGGCGCTGCTCTTCACCCGTCAGAAGCTGCCCGTGCTGGACCGCGCTAAGCTAGCGCCCGCCGATGGACTGGCCCGCGGCGCCTACATTCTGATTGAAGCAGAGGGAGGACATCCCGACATCATCCTCATCGCCACAGGTTCCGAGGTGCATCCGACTCTTGCGGCCCGCGAATTGCTGGCAGAGCAGGGGGTGAGGGCCCGGGTGGTGAGCATGCCCAGTTGGGAGCTATTCGAGCGACAGCCTCGGTCCTACCGCGAAGAAGTCCTGCCTCCTGAGGTGACCGCTCGCCTGGCAGTTGAGGCTGGCGTGCCGCAGGGCTGGTGTCGCTACGTTGGGGACAGGGGCGATGTGATCGGCATCGAGCGCTTCGGAGCCTCGGCGCCATACAAAGTGCTATGGGAAAAGTACGGATTCACGGCGGAGAACATCGTCGCCCGAGCCTTGGAGGTACTGGAATGCCAATAACCAGCCGCAGCATAGATAGCGGAGAAGCTCATGAATCAACCGGAGGTTATCGAGAAGATTCTCAAATCATTGTATTTGGTGTTTGCTTGACATAAGAACTTGACGAATGCTGCCAAATCTGGTAAAATTACAGGAAGGATTAAGTGGCATGATGAGAACCACTTGGCGTATTGGGAGAATCTTTGGTATAGACATAAACATAGATTCCAGTTGGCTCATTATCTTTGCCCTGGTTGTTTGGACGCTGGCCGGATCTTATTTCCCGCAGGAGTATCCCCGCTGGCCAACGTGGTTACATTGGACAGTGGGTGTGGCTACGGCTATCCTGTTCTTTGGTTCGGTGTTGGGCCATGAGTTGGCTCATTCCGTGGTCGCGATCAGCCTGGGCGAGGAAGTGCGCAGTGTCACCCTCTTCATTTTCGGTGGTGTGGCCAGGATAACCGACGAGCCTGACAAGCCGTTCACAGAGTTACTCATGGCCATTGTGGGTCCTCTTTTCAGCATAGCTATAGGGGCAGGTTTCGGCATTCTCTGGTTCTTGACTCGAGGCCTTAGTCAGCCCCTAAGTGCCTTGGCTCGTTATCTGTCTATCATCAACGTCAGCTTGGCTCTTTTCAACCTTATCCCTGGCTTTCCCTTGGATGGGGGCCGGGTGATGCGGGCGCTGATCTGGGGACTCAGCGGAAACCTGAGGCTGGCTACCCGTTTTGCCTCTTGGGCTGGCCGGGGAATAGCTTTCCTGTTTGTGTTGGGAGGCGTTTGGCAGATTTTCACGGGTAGGTGGATTGATGGGCTCTGGATTACCTTCATCGGTTGGTTTCTGTACAGTGCGGCTGCCAGTGGCTACCGCCAGGTGGTGGTCAGAGAGATGTTACGGGAGGTTAAGGCTGGTGATCTCATGACTGCCGATTTCGCCACGGTGAGTGGGGATCTTACCCTTCAGCAGTTGGTGGACGAGTACCTGTTACGTCGCCGCGAGCATTCCTTTCCAGTGGCTGATGGCGGTTACCTGCGGGGCATCATCTGTCTGCAAGATGTCAAAACGGTGCCCAGAGAGAAGTGGCCTTTCATACGAGTCAGCGAGGTGATGACTCCTTCGGCAGAGCTGGAAACCGTCTCTCCTGACGATGATGGGAACATTGTCTTGGCGCGTCTTAATGCCCGTGACGTTCGCCAACTGCCGGTGGTGGAGGGTGAGAGGTTGATCGGCCTCTTGCGGCGCAGCGATGTTTTGCGCTATCTGCAATTGCGGATGGCGTTAGGATACTGATAACTCAAGTCAGATTCGAGGTGATGGAGCAAATGTATCCTGAGAGCGAGATCCTATTTCCACCCCGTTGCATCGCAGGCCTGAAAGGGCTTCGCGACGAGCAATGGGACGAGCTAGTGGAGCGGGTTTCTGCCTTGCCAGAGACCCACGAGGAGAAGTTAGCTTTCTGTTACATGATGATCAAGCTGTGCAAGTGCCTGAGGTGCGATCTGGGCAGCTACAGGGCTTCCTTAGGTTGCTGCACTTGTGCGCAGCGGGCTGTTAAGGGTTTCAAGGGATCTGACAGGGCTTTGTTGCGCTATTACGACCGAGCCAGGAGTGAGGTGCAAGCTTACCTGGAGAGCATCCAGGCCAAGAAGGAAGCAGCTTGACCATAAGCAGATCATGGGACAAGCGATGTATGTAGAAAGGGGTTCACCCAATGAGATGCGCAGGGTGCCCCTTTTCTTTTGGGTTGAGGGTAGAAGGTTTGCTGGTTGTGTCTTGTCACGTTGGTGTCAATGTGGTATAATGGACAACAAGGAGGTGCTACGAACAATGATTGACGCTGCTCTTATGGCTGCCATTCTGGACAGTCTGAAGGATCCCTTGCTGTTTGCTGACACGGATCACGTTATCCGCTACATGAACAAGGCTGCCATTGCCTACTACGAAGGGGGAGCAAGTCTCATCGGTCGCTCGCTGCTTGACTGTCACAATGAGCAATCGCAGCAGCAGATCATCGAGATCCTGGCTGCCATGCAGGCCGGGGAAGAAGAGGAGCGGCTCATCACCGACAACGAGGAGCACCGTATCTACATGCGGGCCGTGCGCGGCGCAGACGGCCAGGTTCTGGGCTACTATGAGCGGTATGAGCCGCCGGTGAAATCGTGAGTTACTCTCAACTCTTAATCTAACGTAACTGTGCAAGCTTTCCTTCTGTAGGGGTCTGCTGGAATCGCTACAGGGATAGCTTGGTCGTCATTGGTTACCATGGAAAGAGGGAGAGCTGGCTTGGCTGGACAAAAAAAGCGATTTGGTGTATCATATCCCCCGATTTGTAAATATGTTTT
>CAZRSI010000133.1:6478-7778 GCA_964602575.1 uncultured Anaerolineae bacterium | reverse complement strand
TTTGACATTATGATGTTATTACACCATAATGTATATCAGGAGGTGTGAAGCGATGATAAGAACACAAGTTTATCTTCCCGAGGACCTTTATGAAGAGGTGCGGCGCGTATCATACGAACGGAAAATGTCTATCGCTGGCGTAGTCCGAGAGGCACTAGCAGAGTATTTGCTGGTAGAGAGGGCAAAGCCCAAAGCAGTCACGCAGGAGGAAGAAAGAGAGCTCAGCGAAGAGGAGCTAAAAAAACATCCCCTGTACCAAATCATCGGTATGTGTTCCAGCGGTCTCGGAGACGGAGCTGAGAACCATGACTATTATATCTACGGGGGGAAGCGGTCTTGAGGATTTTCATTGATACCAGCGCTTGGGTTGCCCTCGTAGACGATTCGGATAGATATCACGCCAAGGCTAAGTCCCATTACCTCCAGTTGCTCAAGGAGAAAACCAATCTTCTGACCTCCAACTATGTCCTGGCTGAAACCTACACTTGGCTCCGGTATCATGCCGGCCATCGGTACGCGATCCGCTTTCACGAAATGTTGACCGCAGCAGAAAAATTGGGCAATCTGAGGATCCTATGGGTTGACAGAACCATCGCTGACGCCGCATGGGAGATCTTCGAGAGGTACGGTGATCAAGTTTTGTCCTTCACCGACTGCACCAGCTTCGTGTTAGCCAGACGCGCCAAGATCAATGAGGTTTTCGCCTTTGATGAGGATTTTACCGTGAGGGGGTTTGTGACGCGGCCGTGAGAAGTGGAGAGATTCTTCCCAGCTACCTCAACCTATACCGCAACGGTGAACTGGCCCGCCGCATCGAGCGGGCTTATGCTTATCTGAAGAGATGTCGTCTCTGCCCAAGGGAGTGTGGGGTGAATCGCTTGCGGGGAAAGCAGGGGTTCTGCCGGGCGGGGGCACAGCCCAAAGTCGCCAGTTGGAACGTGCACCCCTGGGAGGAGCCGCCCATCAGCGGGACCCGTGGCTCAGGCGCGATTTTCTTCTCTGGCTGCACTGGCCGCTGCCTCTTCTGCCAGAACTACCCCATCAGCCAACTTGGGGTGGGCAACGAGGTCTCCGTGGAACGCCTGGCGGAGATGATGCTGGAGTTACAACAGAGAGGCTGCCACAACATCAACCTGGTCACTCCCACCCACTTCGTACCCCAGATCCTGGCCGCCCTCCCCTACGCCATCGAGAGGGGCCTTCGCCTTCCCCTGGTCTACAACACCAGCGGCTACGAGACGGTGGAAGTGTTGAAGCTCCTCGAAGATGTGGTGGACATCTACCTGCCCGATGCCAAGTA
>CAZRSI010000133.1:0-6378 GCA_964602575.1 uncultured Anaerolineae bacterium | reverse complement strand
GCACTGAACGCTTTCGACGAGGCAGGACTAGAAAGGGGATGGAGACAAGAACACAACGAGTGCTGACAGCAATCTCAGTTAGGAGGCAAGGTTTATCCCTGCTATTTCTCCTGGTGAGGCCTTGAGGCTGGGTGTCAGGCTCACGGTGAGCTTGGTGAAGTAACTCTGCGGAGGCACGGCTCCGTCGCCATATTCCATCTCGCTGATCACGGCATCCACCCGCAAGGAGGCAGTCTCCAGAACAATAACCTTGCCGGGTTCAACCAGGATAGCCTCTCCCTTGGGAGCCAACTTGGCCCGCAAAGCGTCGTCGTCGTAGGCATATTTGCTCATCAGCACCTTAGTGACGGTGCGGATATCGTTCTTGTCGAACAGCCAGACCTCAAACGCCGTGACGCTGGCTGGCGGCCCCGGGCTGATGACTTCAGAGATACCCATGCCACACTCACCAAGGAATTCATTGGTGGGCGACTCAATGCTAAAGGACTGATCGTAGTTGTCCTGCCCCAGGGTATAACTGGCAACGAAGTGACCCAGGGGCTGCCTGACCTCCTCCGGTCCGACTGCTTCCTTAACCAACGGAGGCCGTCTTGCTGGCCGCTCTGGCTTCGCCGAGGGGCGCCCTCGCAGGGCCGATAAGCCCACCATTGCCCCGCCGACCACCAGGACTCCCGCCAGGATAATCCCAAGAATGGGGATAACACGCCGACCCAACGTAGTGGTCGCCGACGGTTGAGGGGTGGGTGTAGGGACAGCTACCAGTCGCCGTACCCCCAGTACTGCAGCCAGGTTGTCCAGCCGCTGGACCTGTGAACTATCGCTGGCCTTGGCTTTGAGTTGAGCAATGACCTGTGCCAGATCCTCGGGATCCCATCCCGCAACTCGCTGCCTGGCCAATGCCACGTTGGTGTTCAAGGTGTAGGAATCGGCCAACATGCTGATGTAAGCCTCTTTGTACTCCTGGCGCAGGTCGAAGGGATCGGTATCGTACCATTTCACTGGGAATACATACCATCCCAGGATCGGCAGACCGATAATCAACCCCACGACAAGCCCAATCAGGAAGCCAATGGCAGCTTTTCGTCCTATGCGCTCCATGATGGTATTCATGCTCCCTCCTTTCTCCCCCTTGACTAGCGGGAATCCACCTTCCTCCAGCAAGCTGGCAACGATTTCACTGTATGCTCACTCATTTTATCACATTTCTGCGTTTTCGACAAGGACGGCCTTACCAGTTGGGTTCTTTGCTGGCCTGGGTCAGCACTTCAACCCCGTCCTCCCTCATGACCACGATGTCCTCAATGCGCACGCCGCCCCAGCCTGGCAGGTAGATGCCCGGCTCAACGGTGAACACCATACCCGGTTTCAAAACATCCTCAGACAAGCGCCCAACGCCAGGCTTCTCATGTACAGCCAATCCCACGCCATGGCCCAATCCATGACCGTAGTTATCTCCATAGCCCGCCCTCTCAATCACCTGACGGGCAATTTCGTCAGCTTCCTTACCCGTCATCCCAGGACGGATATCCCGCTCCGCTGCCTGCTGCGCCTCCAGGACGATGTTGTAGATTTCCCTGAATCTGTCGTCCGGTTGGCCCAGGCAAATGGTGCGGGTCAGATCGGAGTTGTAGCCGTCAACCATGGCCCCCATGTCCATGACAATGGGTTCGCCAGCTCGAATTACCCGCTCGGAGACGGTGGCGTGGGGCATGGCCCCGTTGGGCCCTGAACCCACAATGAGGTCAAAGGCCAGCTTCTCCGCGCCGTGGGTGCGCATGAAAGCCTCCAGCTCCCAGGCCACTTCTTTCTCCGTCATGCCTGGTTCGATAAAGCTCACTATGTGAGCACAGGCCTCGTCGGTTAAGGCGATGGCTCTCTTGATCTTGTCCAGCTCGTCCTCGTCCTTGACGGCGCGAATCTCTTCCACCAATCCCTTGGTGGGCACTAGCTCGAAATCCTCGGCAATCTTCTGCCACCTCTGGTACTGATCAACGGTGAGATGGGCACTCTCGAAGCCGACTCTCTTGGCCCCTAACTCGTGGACCAATTCGGGAAGGACATCCTCAAATCTATTCCTGATCTTCGCCAGGCGAAAGTCGGGGGCTTGTTTCTCCACCTGTTCATAGTAACGGAAATCCGTGGCCAGAATTGCTTGATCTTGAGAGATCAAGAGCACCCCGGCCGAGCCGGTGAATCCGCTGAGATAGCGTCTGTTCTCCGGCTGGGTGATCAGAATAGCATCGAGCCCCTCAGCCGCCAGGGCCTCTCGTAGCTTCGCCAGTCTCATTCACAGCCTCCTTAGGTCTATTAATCAAATGGTGAGGTGGTCACTCTCACCCTCTTTGAGTTGATCCCCTGCCCCCTTGCCCTCATGCTCCCTAGCCCTCGGATGGGCTTTGCGATAGACCTCTCTTGCCCGGGCTTGGGAGACATGGGTATAGATTTGGGTGCTGGTCAGGTCGGCGTGGCCCAGGAGTTCCTGGACAGTCCGCAGGTCGGCGCCGCCGTCCAAGAGATGGGTGGCGAAGGTGTGCCGAATGACGTGGGGGGTGACACGCCTCTCCAACCCGGCCAGTTTCGCGTATTTGTCCAGGATATTGCTCACGCTGCGCGTAGAGAGGCGTCCTCCTGAACGGTTCAGGAAGAGGGCATTGGTCGGTTTGTTTTCTCTGAGCAGCTTGGGCCGTCCGTCTTGGATATAGCGCTTCAGCGCCCTGCACGCTGGCCCGCCCAGCAAAGCCACCCGCTCCTTAGCCCCCTTGCCCCAAACGCGGATCTCACCACGGTACAGGTTCACGTTCCTTAGATTGAGACTCACCAGCTCGCTGACCCTGAGGCCAGAGGCATAGAGCACCTCCAGGATCGCCCGGTCACGCAGGCCTTGCGGACTCGTCGGGTCCGGAGCCGCCAGCAGGGCCTCGACTTCCTCCAGTTCCAGATAATTCGGCAAGCGCTTGGGAACCCTGGGCGAGGAGATAGCTCTGATCGGGTTGACCTCCAGTATACCCTCGCGCACCAGATAGCGGCAAAAGGAGCGCAACTCGGAGATGCGACGGGTTATGCTGGCCTTGGCATAGCCCTGGGCCTGCAACCAGGCCAGATACCGCCGCAGGATATGGCGATCTACTTCATCCCAGGAGTCAATGCCCTGCTCCTTCAGGAAGCCAAGAAACTGCTCGATCTCGCGCCGGTAATTTCTGACGGTATACGGCGAGACGTTTTTCTCGGCTATAAGGTAGGTGATGAACTTGTTGAGGTGCTCGTCCATGGCTCCTTGCATTTGATACACTTAACTTGCGCTTCATTCGTGACAGTTAACAGGCACCTACGGATAGAGGTTGGGGTTCTCAGCCTCTAACCCCTCATCTTGAGCCGCTTTCAGGAGATCGCCGAACCCGATTCGGCCATATACCGCTTGACTAGTGCACTGCTATCGAAGTAGCCTGTGTCATTTTTCCTCCCCTCTCTCAAGCTCTTCTAAATCCACTACCTCTCCACATTTGACGCACTTGGCTCTGCCTTTGCCCGCCACAGTCAGTAAGCCGCCGCAATTGGGACAGGGTTGAGGCAGGGGTCGATTCCAGGTGGCGAATTCGCACTCCGGATAGTTGGAGCAGCCGTAGAAAGTACGACCTCTGCGCGTTCGTTTCTCCACCAGCTCGCCGCCGCACTCCGGACACGCCACGCCGGTCTTGATCTGATACGACTTGGTATTGCGGCACTCCGGAAAATTGCTGCAGGCGATGAACTTGCCGTAGCGACCGAACTTGACGACCATGGGATGGCCACACTTCTCACATATCTCACCGGTGTACTCCGGGCCCAGATCCACCTTTTCCATGTTTTGCTCGGCCCGCTTCACCATCTCCTCGAAGGGGCCATAGAACTCACGCAACACAGGCACCCAGTCTCGCTTGCCAGAGGCGATGAGGTCCAGGTCCTCTTCCATACGAGCAGTGAACTCCACGTTGATGATCTCGGGGAAGTGCTCCACTAAGAGATCGTTCACGATGAAACCTAGCTCGGTAGGCACCAGGCGGCCGTTCTGGCGCTCCACATAGCCTCGCTTCTGAATGATGGAGAGGATAGGTGCGTAGGTGCTGGGCCGGCCGATGCCGTATTCCTCCAGGGTTCTAACCAGGGTGGCCTCACTGTAACGCGGAGGCGGCTTGGTAAAGTGCTGCTCAGGCAAGAGTCGTACCAGGTCCAAGACCTCGCCCTTGGAGAGCGGGGGCAGAATCTTGCCCTCCTCTTCTTTCGGAGTTTCATCCTCGTCTTTGGCCTCCTCGTAGACAACCAAGAAGCCTGGGAATCGAATGCTTGAACCCGTGGCCCGGAACAAGTATTCTGGCTTCTTGCTAAGGGCCGATAACTGCTGATCCGCTATCTTTAGCTCACTATCGGTTATCTGCAGTTTGCTGTCTGCTACCACGTCCACAGAGACGGTATCCAGGATGGCCGACGACATCTGGCTGGCCAGGAAGCGCTTCCAAATGAGATCGTAGAGGCGATACTGGTCGCGAGTGAGATATTTCTTGATGGCTTTGGGCTCACGGCGTACCGAGGTGGGTCGGATGGCCTCGTGGGCTTCCTGAGCACCCTTGGTTCTGGTTTTGTAGCGGCGAGGTTTGGCTGGACGGAATTTCTCGCCATACTTCTCAGCGATGTAGGCACGGGCTTCCTGTTGGGCAACCTCAGCCACGTTGACGCTGTCAGTGCGCATGTAGGTAATGAGCCCCACCGAGCCTTCTTCCCCGATCTCCACCCCCTCATAGAGCTGCTGGGCAATCCGCATGGTGCGATTGGCAGTGAAGCCCAGTCGTCGAGAGGCTTCCTGTTGCATGGTGCTGGTGGTATAAGGCGGCGACGGGTTTCGCTTCCGCTGGCCTTTGTGCACCTTGGTCACAACATAGGTCGCCTTCTCCAATTCATCTACAATCTTTTGGACATCTTCCTCGCTCTTGAGGTCCACCTCCTCGCCGCGAATGCGGTGCAGCTTGGCGGTGAAACTACGGCGCTTTTTCTCCCGCTTGGCCAGCTCGGCATCAATGGACCAGTATTCCTCCGGCACAAAGGCCTCGATCTCCCGCTCTCGCTCCACGATGAGCCGCAGGGCCACCGACTGCACTCTGCCGGCGGAGGTGCGGTTGCGCACCCTTTCCCAGAGGAGGGGGCTGATCTTGTACCCCACCAAGCGGTCCAGAATGCGTCGAGCTTGCTGGGCGTTGACCAGATTCATGTCAATATCGCGGGGGTGGGAGAAGGCTTCGTCAATGGCCTCCTTGGTGATCTCGTGAAAGACGACCCGGCGGGCCTGCTTCTTGCTGATCTTGGCTGCTTCCATGAGGTGCCAGGCGATGGCCTCTCCCTCGCGGTCGGGGTCCGTGGCCAGGTAAACCTCGCCGGCTTTCTTAACCTCCTCCTGCAGCTCCTTCACCACATCCTTCTTCTCTTTGGGCACGCGATAAGTAGGCTTGAAGTCATTCTCAACATCCACACTGAGACGCGATCGGAGCAGGTCTCGCACGTGGCCAATGGAGGCCTTCACACGGTAGGGGTTACCCAAGAACCTGCCAACGGTACGAGCCTTGGCCGGCGACTCCACGATAACCAACTTACCGTCTTTTCGAGGCGGGTCAGGTTTAGGGATGTCATCGTGGGCAGGGGTTTTGCCCATGCGGAACATTTTGGTTCCACATACCGGGCAAATTCCCACTGTAGCTGCCCGACCCGCCTTAGTATAGACGGGCTGTGGGTCCTTCATCTCCCGTTTCACTTTGCATTTCACACAATAGGCAATAGTTGAGTTATCAGTCATAATCCTCTCCCTACATGAAATCTCAAACACCTCGACTGGCGAAAAATTCCGCATCTGATAAGGCAGCGTAATGGCGGATCTTCTCCAGACTCTCCCGGATTTCACGTGCCCGCTCTTTAACACGCTCGATATCTATCCCGGTCATTATCGAAGCACCTCCAGCAGATAGCGACGTCCCAGATAGGCGAAATCCATGTACTCAATTGCCACCCGCTCGATGAAATCGGTTAGTTTATCCTCATCGCGCACCAGCAATGCTTCCCCCTGCAGAGCGCTATGTTGAAAACCTAAGGAGGCGCCATTAAGAATGTGTACATCCACAGGTAGACGAAGAGTTCGGGTCAGCTCCACCGAGAGATCCATCTCGTAATCGAAGATGTCTATGGTCATGGCCACCGTCGGGTCTAAGTAGATGGCCACGTCTACATCACGGAAGGGAAGTCCTTCGGCGAAAGAGCCGTGCAGATAGGCGAAAACGATCTCCTCCCTCGCTTCCAGTGCCTCCCGTAGCCGGCAACGTACATCGTCAGTATGAGCTTCCATCGCTATCCCCATGCTTA
>CAZRSI010000132.1:5849-7874 GCA_964602575.1 uncultured Anaerolineae bacterium | reverse complement strand
GAGTTTCTGCTTAAGACCCAGACGGCTCCCTTCGAAACGGCGGCCATTCTGGTGGAGCCAGTGCTGGGGGAGGGCGGCTACGTGGTGCCAACGCCCGGCTTCCTGGCGGGGCTCCGCCGCATCTGCGACCAGCACGGCTTGCTGCTCATCGCCGACGAGATCCAGTCGGGCTTTGGACGCACCGGAAAGTGGTTCGCCATTCAGCACTTCGGTGTCGAGCCGGATATCCTTATCATGGCCAAGGGGTTGGCTTCGGGCCTGCCACTTTCAGGCATCGCCGCCCGACGCGAGCTGATGGAGCGCTGGACTCCTGGTTCTCACGGCGGCACTTACGGCGGCAATGCCGTGGCCTGCGCTGCTGCAGTGGCCACCATCCGCGTCATTCGCGAGGAGGGCCTGCTGGAGAACGCGCAGCGGATGGGCGCCTTGCTGATGGAAAGGTTGCGGGAACTTCAGGCCGAGTTCCCCGTCATCGGCGATGTACGGGGACTGGGGCTGATGGTGGGCACCGAATTCACTGCCCCGGATGGTTCACCTGCCACAGACTTGGCAAAGGCAGTGGTCAAGGGTTGTCTGAAGCGGCGCTTGTTGCTCCTCACCTGTGGCTCGTGGGACAACACCGTCCGCTGGATCCCACCGCTGGTGGTGACCCAGGAGCAGATGGAGGAGGCATTGGCTGCTTTCAGGGATGCATTGGAGGAAGTGGTTAACCAAAGCTGATGCCCCTTCTGAGTTCCTTAGAGTTCCCATAAGACCAAGGGAACTCAGGGGAAATAGAAAGAGACAAGGAGGGCACATGCCTGTACCTGAATGTATCCTGTATCTCACCGAATCGGATGTCCAGCAGACCCTGACCGTGGCCGAGGCAGTGGACCTGGCCGAAAAAGGGATCCGGGCCGACGCGGCCGGACAGGTCGTCGGCGACAAGTTCTACATGAACGTGGGGCAGGCCGGCTTCATCAAGCCCTTCTCCGGCTATCTGGCCGGTGAGGAACTGGCCTTCGTCAAGACCTTCAGCTTCTTCCCCGACAACCCGACGCGGTTCGGCTGCTCCACGACCTCGTCAATGGTACTGCTATTCGACGCTGAGACGGGCCTGCCGGTATGTGTGATGGAGGCCGGCTGGGTGACAGCCCTGAAAACCGGCGCCTCAACCACTGTGACCGCTGCCTACCTGGCTCGTCCTGGCGCAGAGGTGGTGACCATCTTCGGCGCGGGGATGCTGGGGCGAATGCACCTGCGGGCCCTGACCCATCGCTTCTCCCTCCACCAGGCCTACATCGTGGATATCCTACCTCAGGCAGCCGCGGCCTACGTAGCGGAGCTGGCGCCAGAGTTGGGCTTTCCGGTGGAAGCTGTTCCGTTGGCAGAGCGGGAGCGAGCAGTGCGCCAGGCCGACATCATTATCACCGTCACCACCGGCAACCAGCCGTTGGTGGAGCGGGCCTGGCTGCGGCCAGGGGCTTTCGTGGCCAAGTTGGGGTCCTACCAGGAAATTGCCCTCGACGTTATCACCGAGGCCGACAAGGTGGTGGTGGACAACTGGCACTATGTCGGCCCACGGGTCCCGGAGCTCAAAATGCTGAGCCAGCAGGGGCGGTTTGGGTTCGGGAATATCCACGCCGAGTGGCCCGATATCGTAGCCGGGCGGAAACCGGGCCGCGAGTCGCCCGACGAGGTCATCACCTACATCGCCTTGGGCATCTGGGGCGAGTACGCTGCCATCCTGCCCGAGGTCTATCGGAAGGCAAAAGCGATGGGGTTGGGGCAGAAACTTGGTTAACCCAAGTGTCATTGCGAGCTTCGCGTGGCGCAGTGGCTCCACTTATGGAGCAAGAAACTCTCATGATCGCCGAAGGTCTCTGACCGAGGCGAAGGGGAGCTCGGTCAGAGGACCTGCTCATCGAGGAAAACGTCAAACGTAAAACATGAAAGCTGTTCATTCACTACCAATCTACAAAAAGGAGGGAAAGTAACATGGCACGCAATCTGACTCAAACACGCGCTTTGTTTCAGAAGGCAAAA
>CAZRSI010000132.1:0-5749 GCA_964602575.1 uncultured Anaerolineae bacterium | reverse complement strand
AAGTAACATGGCACGCAATCTGACTCAAACACGCGCTTTGTTTCAGAAGGCAAAACAATTAATTCCCTGCGGCGTCAACTCCAACTTCCGCTACTGGGGAGACGAGAATACCCTGGTGGTGACGCGGGGGGAGGGGGCGTACATCTGGGACGCCGACGAAAACCGCTACATTGACTACCGGTTGGGCTTCGGTCCTATCATCCTGGGCCACGCCTATCCACCGGTGGTGGAGCGGGTAGCGGAAGCTATCCGCGAGGGCACGATCTTCGCCTGGACTGTTCCTCTGGAAATCCAGGTGGCGGAGCGTATCGTCCGCATGACCGGCGTGGATAAGGTGCGCCTGGGCAACACCGGCACTGAGGTGACCATGCACGCCCTGCGCATTGCCCGCGGCTACACAGGTCGGGAGCGGTTCATCAAGTTCGAGGGCCAGTATCATGGGATGCATGACTATGTCCTCTTCACCACGTCCGGGACACCGCTCCGTGTCATGGGCTCCCGCCGCAACCCTATCAACGTCCAGATGAGCTCCGGCATCCCGGAGGGCATCCGTCACTATGTCATCAACCTGCCGTTCAACGACTTTGAGCGGCTGGAGGAGACAGTGGAAGCCCGCTGGCACGAACTGGCGGCCATCATAGTAGAGCCTATGTTGGGCAACGCGGCCGGCATCATGCCCAAGCCCGGCTGGCTGGAGAAGATCCGCGAGCTGTGCGACCGCTACGGCATCGTGCTCATCTTCGACGAAGTGAAGACCGGCTTCCGCATCGCCAATGGCGGGGCACAGGAGTACTTTGGCGTGAAAGCTGACCTGGTCACCTACGCCAAGGCCATGGGCAATGGCTTCCCCATCGCGGCCATCGGTGGGAAGAAAGAGGTGATGGACGTCATCGGCTACGGCAGTGTGTCTCACGGCGGCACTTACACTGGGAACGTGGTTGGTGCGGCTGCGGCGAACGCCACACTGGAGATCCTGGAGACCGAGCCCATCATCGAGACCATCTTCAAGAATGGCAAGAAGCTGATGGACGGCATTGACGAGATCCTGACCCGTGCTGACATCCCCCACTACATGACTGGCCTGCCTCCTATGTTCAGCATCATACTGGGCACGGACGAGGAACCCCATGATTTCCGCGACTACTACAAGGGCGATCTTGAGCTCTACGAGGAACTGGCCATGGCCCTCATCGAGCGGGGGGTGATGCCCGACGCCGACAACCGCGAGCCGTGGTTCCTGTGCTACAGTCACGGCGAGAAAGAAATCGCGGATACGCTGACGGCGTTCGAGGATGCGGTGAAAGAGGTGAAACAAGCAAGGTAAGTGCTGAACAGAGTATAGAACACGGAATACGCAATACGTACTACGTATTGCGTATTCCGTTAATTGATTCGAAGGAGGCTGGTTATGCCCTATGGATACCACAATAAAATCTTGCACGTTGATCTAACAAGGGGAAAGCTGGAGGTGGAGGAGCCCGGCGAGAGTTTTTACCGCAAGTACTTAGGCGGCAGCGCCATGGGGGCCTACTATCTCCTGAAGCATACCCCGCCCGGCGCTGACCCGCTGGGGCCGGAGAACACCCTCAGCCTGATGGTCGGCGTGGTTACTGGCGCTCCCTTCCCTGGGCAATCGCGCATCTCCGCCACAGCCAAGTCCCCCGTGACAAATCTGGTGGGCGACTCGCAAGCCGGCGGTTTCTGGCCGGCCGAGCTTAAAGCCGCCGGCTTCGACGGCATTGTCATCCATGGCCAGGCCGAGCAGCCCGTCTACCTTTGGGTGCACGATGGGGAAGCGGAGCTCCGAGATGCCGCTCATCTGTGGGGACAGTTCACTGCCGACGTAGAAGACGCCATCCGCCAGGAACTGGGAGACAAGCACATCCAGGTTCTCCAGTGCGGCCCCGCGGCCGAGAAGGGAGTTCGCTTCAGCGCGCTCATCAACAACGCCAACCGCGCCAATGGCCGCACCGGCATGGGCACGGTGATGGCCTCCAAGAACCTCAAGGCGGTGGCCGTGCGCGGGCACAATCGTCCTGAGCTAGCCGACCCCGATGGGGTGAAAGCGCTGACCAAATGGGGTGCTGACCACTTCGAGGAATCGGACGTCTACGGAATGGGACTGCTGGGCACCGCCGAGATTGTCCTCTCGCAAAACGAGGGCGGTGGCCTGCCCACCCGCAACTGGTCCAGCGGCTTTTTTGAAGAAGCTGAGGCCATCAGCGGCGAGCGGATGACGGAGACCATTCTCAAAGGACGGGAGACCTGCTTCGGCTGCATGGTGCGCTGCAAGCGGGTGGTGGAGATAACCGAAGGGCCATATCGCGTGGATCCCCGCTACGGCGGCCCGGAGTACGAGACCCTGAGCACGATGGGCTCCTACTGTGGCGTGTCCGATCTAGCGGCCATAGCCCGCGCTAACCAACTATGCAATATGTATGGCATGGATACCATCTCGTGTGGAGCGACCATTGCCTGGGCTATGGACTGCTTCGAGCGTGGGCTGCTCACCCTGGAGGACACCGACGGTGTTGAGCTCCGCTTCGGCAACGCCGAGGCACTGGTGGAGATGGTGGAGCGCATCGGCAAACGAGAGGGCTTTGGGCGCGTGTTGGGAGAAGGCTCCGCCCGCGCTGCTGAGGCCCTAGGTGTCGGTCAGGACCTGGTGGTGGCGGTGAAGAACCACGAGCTGCCGGCCCACATGCCCCAGGTCAAGCGCAGTCTGGCGCTGATCTATGCGGTCAACCCCTTCGGGGCCGACCACCAATCACACGAGCACGACCCATCTTACAAAGGGTACCCGGAGCGGATGGCCGAGTTGGACCTGCTGGACCCCCAGCCGTCGAAAGTGCTGAACGCGGAGAAGGTGCGCTACGCCCTCTACACTCAGTACATATACAGTTGCCTGGACAGCGTGTGCGTGTGCCAGTTTATTTTCGGGCCGGCCTGGCATCTCTACAGCTCCAGCCAGTTGGTGGAAGCAGTGCGGGCGGTCACTGGCTGGAGCGTGAGCCTGTGGGAACTGATGAAGGTGGGCGAGCGGCGGCTGAACCTGCTGCGGGCTTTCAACGCCCGTGAGGGGGTTGGGGCGGAGGCGGACACTGTGCCGCCCAAGCTGCTGATCCCGCTGCGAGGCGGCAAGAGCGACGGGATTGCCGTCACTGCCGAGGAGGTGGAGGCAGCCAAGGCACTGTACTACCAGATGGCCGGCTGGGACGAGAACGGCCGCCCGACGCGGGCCAAGCTGGAAGAATTGGCACTGGGATGGGTGGCGGATGAATTAGGGCTGTAGAATCAGAGACTCAAAAACCAAAGACCCGAAGGGTTCTGGGAACCCTTCGGGTCTAGACGTTGTGAGTGGTTACCAAAGGAGGCAAAAATGAAAGTTGTTGTACTTGGTGGCGCAGGGAAGATGGGCAGCGTCGCCGTGCAGGACTTGGCGAGCGACCGACGGGTAGATGAGGTGATCATCGCTGATCGAGACCTTGCCCAGGCCCGTACGGTAGCAGGAATTATCAACAGCCCTAAGATCAGCATCCAGTCGGTGGATGTCACCGACCACGCCGCGCTCGTCAACGTGCTCAGGGGGACAGATGCCTGCCTGAACGCCACCGTCTACTACTTCAACCTCCAGGTGATGGAGGCCTGCCTGGAGGCCGGTGTGCCCTACACCGACATGGGCGGCCTGTTCCACGCCACCCGCAAGCAACTGGAGCTGAGCGAGCGCTTCGCCGAGGCAGGGCTGAGCGCGGTGCTGGGGATGGGCTCGGCACCGGGCGTGCCCAACGTCCAGGCCCGCTACGCCGCTAACCGACTTGATACCATCGAGTACATCCACATCTACGACGGCATCAAGCCGCCCCCGCCGGACCAGGTCATCTTCCCCTATGCTGTACCCACTATTATTGACGAGTTGACAATGTCCCCGATGGTCTACCGGGATGGAGATTTCGTGGCCTGCGAGCCGCTGAGCGAGTTCGAGGACTACTGGTTCACCCCGCCCATCGGCCTGCTGCCGATGCACCTCTCCCTCCACTCCGAGGTCGCCACGCTCCCCATTACCTTCCGCGATAAGGGTTTGAAGGAGTGCTTTTTCAAGATCAATTACTGGGGGATGGCGAAGGAGGCGGTGGAGAAGATCCGTGTGCTGGCCGATTTCGGCTTTGCCGGGCGGGAGCCAGTGGAGGTGAAGGGGCAACAGGTGGTGCCGCGCGACCTCCTGGTGGCGCTGACGTCCCACTACGTTCCGTCCATCACCGATGTCCTCGCCCCGCCCAAAAAACAACCCCCAAACTGGACCAAGGAGATCGTCACCGAGGTACGAGGTGAAAAGGACGGCAAGGCGGTAACCTATCGGCTGGGCACGTTGACCTGCAAGGGTGCGCTCCCCACCGGCGTGGCCCCAGCCCGCACCGCCATCTGGCTGGCCGAGGGCCGCATCCCACCAGGAGTGCATCCTCCCGAAGCAGTGATCGAACCGGAGCCCTTTTTCAAGGAGCTGGAGGAGCGAGAGATCTACACCCAGGTGAGTATCACCGAGCCCTTGTGAAGAGATGGCAGGGATCTTGATTCCTTGCTTTGTGACCGGAAATCGAATGATTGTCGCTAGAGAAGCAAATGGCAGTATGATTTTGGGTTCCAAATTCGATTTGCAAGTTGTGAAGAGTTGTGATATATTTATAGTAGAGTTTTGAGTTCCCAGCCTCTCCATGCACCTGGAGGAATAAGCGAGAGCACAAGCATGAAGTGCTACAAAACAGCACCTGATGAAATCGGGCTCACCATGCAGATTCTATACCCCTCCTACACCCCTGGATGGTACTGGACGAGAAGCTCATCGCTTGCCTGTGAGTCCGTCGCTGGATTAAGGATAGTAACATATGACTCCTAGGTTATGGTATAATACTATCAAAAGCGCCTAGGAGGTCGGACATGTACAATCAGGGCATAGCTGCTCGATTGATGGAAAAGACGACATTGCACGCACGCTATCTAGATCGAGCTGCAACAGGGGTACAACCTGTCGCCAGTAGAGGCCCGGATGCTAGCGCAGCGGGTGCAGCAACTGGTGGACGAGCAAGCTGGTCTTGGAGGAGTGTCCCACAAGATCCCCCTCATTCACAAGTATGTTCAGGGACTCAGCTTTTTCCGCATTGCAGTGGAGTTAGGTCAGCACGGCCTCGCCAGTATGGCCCGCTATCTCTGCCATTTCGCCCTGGTGATATGGAAGAGCGAAAGCTCATCCCAGCCCAGATGCAAAGCGTCATTGGCCTCTCCGAACATCTGCTCCAACAATACCATGACTTCTACAGGGAACTCAATGTCCCGGAGTACCATCGCACCCTGGAACGCCTCAAGCGAGCGATCTTTCATCCCCCAATGGAAAGAAAACAGGAAACAAGCCAAGAAAGCATTCATATAGTCCCTGTAGTCCCTGCCAGGAAGGGAAGAAAAAGGGAAGCGGCTATGAGACGACGTCGTAACGCTCGCCAAGAGACCTATACTGCGAATAGGCGAGCGTCTGGTCAGCGCCTATATCGATATCATCCGCCCATTAGAAAGCCACTGGCTTGACTTTGCGGGAGATCTCACGCTGAGAAAGGAGGGATAGCTATCTCGTCGATGCTTAGGGTATGGAACGCTCGCAAAATCCATATTAGGAAAAGGGGTGAGGCTTATCGCACGAAATGTCAAGTTCTCACATTAGCTTGAAAAACACAAAAGGAGGTTAAGAAATGTCCAAGAAGAT
>CAZRSI010000131.1:0-8296 GCA_964602575.1 uncultured Anaerolineae bacterium | reverse complement strand
CGAGGCCATCCTGCCACCTGATTTTCTTCCCCTCCTCAGTGGACCTGCCACGATAGGAGATGGGGACTTCTACAATCCTATACCCCCTTTTCAGAACCTTGGCCGTGACCTCCGGGCAGAAGTCAAAACCTGTGCACTTTAGGTCCAGGCCCTTAAGCACATCCGTTTTGAAGACTTTATAGCATGTACCCTCGTCTGTGAGCCAGGTCAAAAACAGCAGGCTTGCCGTAAGGGCCAGGATTTTGTTGGCGATGTAGTTCAAGGAGCGCATGTTGGTGATCTGGCCCAGGAATCTGGAGCCATAAACCACGCTGGCTCGACCTTCAGCGATGGGTTCTATCAGCCTGTAGTAATCATCAGGATCGTACTCCAGATCCCCATCCTGTATGATGACGATATCTCCGGTCACATACGGCAACGCCGTCCGTATGGCCGCCCCCTTGCCTGTATTCTGATCATGGTAAATCACCCTCACATTATCGTCCGCTATCTGACTCAGGAACTCGCGGGTCCCGTCGGAAGAGCAATCATCCACAATGATGATCTCTTTTTCGAGATCCACCGCTTGTACCTGTCTGAGCACCTCTTGTATCGTATCCTCTTCATTATGCACAGGCATGATAACCGATAGCTTCAACTCACGTTTCACGTTTGACGTTTCACAATCCCCTATGCGTCCACAATCCACACTACTCGAAGCTACCTTATTCAGCTGTGTTTTTGCTTTCAAGCTATAGTACCACCGCCTGGCAAGAAGCCATCCCACCGAGACCAACAAGCGGACAAAGGCAAAGGGCAGTAGGAGAAGATTGGCAAGCTTCTTAAATAATAGGAAGAAGAAATTCTGCTGCAGCGACGCATCTGTGAAGAAATTATCTCGCAAGCGCCATTTGATGTGGCTCCAGATGATGCGCCGATGGTGATAATCCCACTCAAAACTGTCGCCGTTTTCATTATAAACGATCATGCGGGGGGCCCGACAGAGAAAGGCCAGCACCTTGAACTTGTTGTACCTGCCCTCGTTCTCGTTGGTGAAGAGCACAACCTTGCAGTCGTAATCCTGCCGACGCAACTCCCACAACTGATGGGACAGAAAAAACTTGAGGTTGCTGTAAACGACCACATTGCTGACTCCTGGATACTGCGACAACTCGTCCAGGATGTCCGGGTCCGTTAAGACGGTGATCTCGCTGCCGGGGAACCTTTTTCCCAGGCTGTCCAACACCATCAGCAGGTTGGGCAATGAACCCGACCTCACCACCAGAACGTTTTGCTTACCCACAAGGCTCTCACTCATCCGTCTCATAGCTCTCTCTGAATTTTAGTGGCCAGCAGCTCATCATACATCTGCTCGACCTGCTGGATAATGACTTCCCAATCATATTGGGCTTCTACCCGTTTTCTGCCATTCCGGCCCAGTTTCTCCCGCAAGGCCTTATCCCTCAACAACCTCACCGTGTGAGCTGCAAATTCCTGTGGATCATCGGCAATCAGAACATCCTCACCGGGGATACAGTCAATACCCTGGCTTCCCACGCTGGTGGTCACAACGGGCTTCCCCATCCCCCATGCTTCGAGAATCTTCACCCTCATGCCCGTTCCCAACCAGAGCGGAGCTATGCACACCGCACTCCTGGCGATGTAAGGTTTTATGTCCTCGACCCAGCCGGTGACGACAACGTTATCCATCTTACCCAGCCTGATGATCTCATCAGGAGGACTGGAGCCAACAATGGATAGCTTTACCTCCGGGATCTCCCGCCTTATCAGCGGGAGGATCTCCCTGCAAAAACGGATGATCCCGTGGACATTGGGGGAATGCCTGAAATAGCCCACAAAAACCAGACTGTTGGGCTCCTCCGGAACATCTTGCGGCCTGAAACAGGAGCTATCCACACCCATAGGGACGACCTCGATATCCAGACCGGGCTCGAAAGACAGCAACTCCCTTCTATCGGCATCGGTCAGGGTGATGATCTTGTCAAAGCGACGACAGGCCCTTAGTTCATAATCAATCATCATCAGCCAACCCATGAGAGCTCTGAATTTGTTCCAGGAAAAAGGAAGGGTCTCAAAAGCTCGACGATGGGTGGCAAAGGCCACCTCGTGTTCCGTAAGCAGGGTGCAGGTCCGTACCGTGTTGGGCAC
Organism: uncultured Anaerolineae bacterium; assembly: GCA_964602575.1. Taxonomy (GTDB): domain Bacteria; phylum Chloroflexota; class Anaerolineae; order VGOG01; family VGOG01; genus CAZRSI01. The sequence goes on along the minus strand of CAZRSI010000131.1, from coordinate 6,148 downwards.
GTACTGGGCCATCTGGGTATACTCCACCTGCACGATGTCGAAGTCCTGCTCCAACAGCAGCCGGTGGATCTCCGCCTCCATCTGAGAGGAATTGAACTCACTGACCACGAAGGGCTCCAGTAGCAAAGGGCTGCGTCTCCGATAGGGCGGCTTGCGGTGGATCGCCACCACTTCCTGGCAATATCTCTCCAGCTCCGGGACATACTTGAACTCGCTCTCCTTGTCTACGAAAGTAATCACGCTCACCCGATGCCGCCGTGACAGCAATCTGATCATAGTGTGCATTCTGCCCGCTCCAGCGTGGACGCCAACACAGGGGATGTACGGGCAAATAAAGAGAATGTTTTTGGAAGTTGGAGGCCTACCCTGAGCCCTGAGGAGGGGTTGGAGGGTGGAAGCTGGAGATTGGAATCGCTCCTTATATTGAAACAGATCCGACGAGACCGCCAGGATCTCCCGGTCGCTGAGTTGCCTCGAATGGTGCTCCTTTACCCTTCTCTTCCAGATTTCTCCCAAATGGCCTACAGCTCTGCCAAAGGCAACGAGATAAGCAAAGTTACCGAGCATATAGTTCCACACCAGCCTCCCCAGGAGAGCAAAGGGGTGAAGCAAAAGCAGGCTGGGATCGGTGAAGTTTCTCCACATGAAAAGCAAATGGTTCTTGTTGATAGCTTGGTGGGTAAAACTTTCATCGTAGATTTTGCCGATGGTACCGCGGTGTTTGTGATGCACCACACTGCGAGGCTCGTAGAGCACCTTCCACCCTCGTTTCCAGGCTCGGTACGAGATGTCGGTGTCCTCCCAGTAGAAAGGCTGATAGAGCTCATCAAACCCACCCAGGGCCAGGAATTTCGCCTTATCGAAGGCTGATGATCCCCCACCAGCGTATAGCACTGGGCGCGTCCGGGCCGCGCCTGCCGGCTCATCGTGGACGACCTGCAGAAAACCCAGCTTCAGGAAGCCCCGCGTCTGGCCCGTTTCCTCCCGCCGCTTCTCGGCATCCCAAAAGTGAATCTGCGAACTCACGGCGAAAACGGCCTCGTCCTCGAAACCATCGAGCAGGGGGCGCAGGAAATCCCGCTCCACAATCATGTCGTTGTTGAGGAAAACGACGATCTCATTTTGACTGGCCTTGGCACCAGCATTGCAGCCACCAGCGAAGCCTCGGTTTCTATCCAGTTCCAGGACCTTGACCTGGGGGAAGTTGGCCCTGATAAATGGCACGCTGCCGTCAGTGCTGTGGTTATCAACCACGATGATCTCGTGATCTTCACCATCGCTCCTCACCGCCTCTACAACGGAGGGTAAGCACCGCTCCAATAGCTCTCTGCCGTTCCAGCTGGGGATGACGATACTTGCCCTACGAGTGTCAGGCACGCCTATCTCGACACCTTGGGGATTCTCCTCACCTCTCGTATTGCGTATTGCACATCGCGTGCTGAGGTAGCCCACAAAATCGGCAGCGAGGAGAGAGACCACGGTGCCGAGGGCAAGAGGTGTGACAAGTATTACGAACAGCGGAAGGGTGAGAACCAAGAGCACGCCCCTCAACCATGCTAGAAGTTGAACGGTGGAAGTATAACGTCGAGCCATCCAATCTCTAACACCCAATTTCTAACTCCTGATTATTAATCTCCCAAGGAGCTTATAAACCCAACTTCGTTTTATCCTGGTCAATTCTTCATCCATCTGAAGTGCCCACTGGGTGCGTTCTTCGAACTCGCTTTGCAACTTCTTCAGGTATTGCTCCTTTTGCTCCAGTTCCTCCAGGAGCTGCAGAGCCCACTGGGTTTGCACTTCCAGCTCGTCCTGCAACTTCAGTATTCGTTGATCTCTCTCCTGAACCTCATCCCGAAGCTTCAACGCCCATTCTGTCCGTTCATCAAGCTCACTCTCGAGCCCCCGTGCCCACTCTGTACGTTCCTCAAGTTCATCCTGCAGTTCGATTATCCGCTGTCCTTTCTGCCTCGACTCCTCTTCGAGTCGGAGGGCCCACTGCGTGCGCTCCTCAAGCTCGTTCTGCAACTCGATTATCCGGCGGCCTTTATCCTCAACTTCGTCGCGAAGCTTCAAGGCCCATTCCGTACGCTCCTCGAATTCGCCCTGCAGCCTCTCGATGTATCTGTCCCTTTTACGAAGCTCCTCCCTCAGAACCGCCATCCGAGGCTCTTCCAACCTCAAGCTCAATAACAGATCGGCCAATTGCAGCTTGGTGTCCACCGAAGCGATCCCCTTGATCCCCTCGTATTTGCTTAAGATGCAATCCCTGTCTAGGCTGTGCTGCTTGCTGACCAGTATCACCGTTCGATAGCAAGGTTTCCGGTTATCGCCGGTGTAGAGGTTGTGGTTGTAAAACCTATTGATTTTGGCAACCAACCCCTGGGAATCCGGCAGGGCCTGGGCCGCTGGCAAGGCCATCATCATGATCAGCCAGTTGTACAGGTAGCCATTGGGGATCTCTAGATGTTGAACCTTGTTCTCATCGAAAAAGGAGAGGATTTCGCGCAGATCGGGGAGCCCATTGGCGAAATGCTCTTCCAGGGAATCGTTGGGATGACCAATTCTCTTGATGAAAAACTCGTTAACGATTTGCTCGGCGAGAGAAACGTTTTCGTCATCAAAGGGCGCAGCCAGGAGAACGTAATCTTTGCTGGCTCGCAGCAACTCCTCCAGGAATTCGGGCCTCCGCTCAGGTGGAATGTGCTCCAAGGCATCTATACTGACCACCAAATCGAAACTGGCATCCTTGAACGGCAGCCTTGCTCCATCACCCTGAACGCAGTTCGGTCTTTCACAGGGCAACATATCCAGAATGAACGTGTGATCCTCCGGCAGGAAATCTGCGATCAGGCCAGGGTGTCCTCCAACGTCCAGGACCCTCAATGAGCGGCCCTGGCGGATCAGACCCGCCAACTCTTCCACAATCTTGTATCTCTGATATTGGTCGAAGGGCAGTTCGAGTTTGTCCATCCTAATCGGTCCAAATCTCCTGAATCGCAACCCCTAGCTCGCGCCGGTCCTCCCCCAACCCGGCCTCGGCAGGAACAAGGGTGCGCTTAACTTCGATGGTCACTCTGACAGGCTTGCCCCTTCGACCATGCTCAGGACAGGCCGTGTTCGGCTGGGGCAGGCGAAAGGAAAACGTATGGGGGTCGGCATCGCTTAACTCAAACCTGCCCACCACTCTCCCGTCCACGTACACTCTCCCCGACTGAGGGATAAGGGCCGGTTGGGGGCAGTGGGCAACAATATGGAGGCGGCTGGCGGATCCGTCGGGCATCAGAAACACCGAGGCTCTCTTTCCCGTCCAACGCACCTTCGGCGGCCAGTCCTCGACCTCGTGCCAGCCTCCATCCAGACAATGAGCGTCGTTCTCCCCCATCAGGACGTGGGTCGGTAATCTCTCAAATTTCAAAGCGAGGCTTTGCGGAGTCCCTTCTGTTGAAGTGAGCAGGGGCTGGCCACCGAGCCAGCGATGGGGTAGCACGATCAGGCCCTCACTTTCCGCCCCACGCACGGCAAACTGGTACATTCGGCTGTGCATGTCGTAGGGGAGCCGCCACTGGTTGCCGGGCCAGACCCCCACGCTGACAGCGTAAGCGCCCGAGGACAAAGGCAATTCCGTGTACTTCAGCTCAACTACCCCCTCTCCCGCCCTGGCATCGTAGTGAATTCCCTCGGCTAGGGTGTTAACGCTGTGGATATGCAACCCATCGTCCCGGTGAATGCCTACCCCAAAAGTGAGGTCATCCACAGACTCTTTCACCCTGTAGCGCAGCCGGACGATCATTGCGTCACCAGTTTGATAGACATACGCCTCCTCTCCATCCCCATTCAGAAGCTGCACGTCATATATCTCGACCTCACCACTGCCCCAGCGGTTCTCCAGTTGCTGTTCCTCCAGTTCGTACCTCAGGCGACGATGTTTCTCTTCCAAAGTTACCCCCTCCTTGCGGCGCAGATCATCCAGATAATCATAGATCACCTTGTCGGGGGTACCTTTAGACCTGATCTCCCCTTCCTCCAGCCAGATAGCCTGGTCGCATAATTTCCTCACGGTCTCCAAGGCATGGGAAACGAAAACCATCGTCTTGCCCCGCCTCTTGAACTCCTCGATCTTGGTCAGGCACTTCTTCTGAAATGACTCGTCCCCAACGGCCAATACCTCGTCAATCAGCAAGATATCCGGTTCGACACTGACAGCGATGGCGAACCCCAACCGCATGTACATGCCTGAGGAGTAATGCTTCAAAGGTATGTTGATGAAGCGCTCCAGCTCGGCGAACTCCACGATTTCCTTGAATTTAGCATCCATCTCCTCCTGGCTCAGCCCCAGGATGGAGCCGTTGAGGTAGACATTCTCCCGCCCCGTGAGGTCGGGATGGAAACCGGCGCCCAGCTCGATCAGCGCCGACACCTTGCCGTCCACGGCGATGCTCCCCGAGGTGGGCTCCAGGATGCGAGCGATGAGCTTGAGAAGAGTGCTCTTCCCGGAGCCATTGGGCCCGATGATGCCCAGCATCTCCCCCCGTTTGACCTCGAAGCTCACGTCTTTCAGTGCCCACAAATCCTCCCGCGAGCGGCTGCGCCACAGGGCTCCGATCACCAGCTCTTGAAAGGAGCGCGGCCTGGCATGGTGGAGGGTGAACCGCTTGGAGACATTCTCGAACTTGATGGCCGTCGCCATTACACCTCCTCGCCGAAGACGGGGCTGTAGCGGGTAAAGACGAAGTAGCCCACCACCAAAGTTATCACCGAAGTGACGAAGGTGCGGAAGATAAAGCCCGGCTCCATGGATGTCCCGTAATAGAGGACTATCCGATACCACGAGATGAAGGAGGCCATGGGGTTGACCCAATACATCAGCCTGGCGTACTGGGGCACCAGGTCCTCAATGCGGTAGAAGATGGGGGTCAGGAAGAACCAGGCCAACATCCCCACTTCCATGATGATCTTGGTGTCGCGATAGAACACATTCAGCGTAGCGAAGATCAGGGCCAGGCCCAGGGTGAAAATCGTCTGGATGATAATTATCAGCGGCAGGTAGAGTGCCCAGAGGGTGAGCCGCACCCTGAAGGCGAACAGCATGGCGAACAGGACGATCAGGGCCAGGAGGAAGTTGACCAGGTTGGCCAGAACGATGGAGAGGGGCAGCACCTCCCGCGGAAAGTACACCTTTTTAATCAGGTGAGCGTTGCCTACGATGCTGTCAATGGCCCCCATGATGGACGTGTTGAAGTAGTTCCAGGGCAGGAGGGCGCACAAGATGAAGACCGGGTATTTGGGGATATTGGTGGGCATCAGGATGGTGAAGACCACCGTGAACACAGCCATCATCAGCAGGGGGTTGCCCAGGCACCAGACAAAGCCCAGGACCGAGTTGCGATAGCGAAGCTTAATGTCGCGGATCACCAGGTTTCTCACCAACTCACGATATTGGACTAGTTCCAGGATTCTCTGTTTCATCAATTACCTCAAGTTATCCAATTCCAAAAGGCGCACATCTTCCAAATCTCGTTCCCGTCCTGCTGCCCGTTTGGAAGCTATCAAGTCCGCTTTAGACACCACATAAAACTCTTGTCCTTTATAGGTCATCGTTTCGCGCCGTTGCCACGCCGTTTCGAAAACCAAGCCTGGGGTGCTCGTTTGCACGTCAATTCGCACCCAATCTTTGAAAACCGTGATTTCGTGGGCCAGCAGATCTTGCACTGAGGTAAGCGCAGCAGTACCCAGTCCTGCTTCCAGCAGCGCCTGCAATAGACGTTGGGCATTCTCCGGCGTGGCTTCAATGAGGATATCCAGGTCAAAAGTGGCGCGGGGCACGCCGTGTAACACTGCCGCGATACCGCCGATAACAACATACTTGACTTTATGTCGCTGTAAGGACGCGAACACGCCCTGCAAGCGATTGAGCATCTTTCTGCTCCACAATATCCGGATTAGCGGTCAATATCAAATCCGTAAAGAGGCACAATAGTTCCATGCGTTCAGTCAGGGACAATGACTGAAACCAGCGTGCCTTGGCTTCAATAGTTTCCTCTTGATAATCATGGGAAATGGCTCTATCTATCATCATTCACGTCCCCCAGAAGAATATCCATAAGTTTACACTCCAGCCTAAGCCATCGAAGCTGTCTGCCTCCTGGCA
>CAZRSI010000130.1:0-8305 GCA_964602575.1 uncultured Anaerolineae bacterium | reverse complement strand
GCTCAGGCCCAGGCCCGCACGGAAGAGCGGGTGAGTGGCCTGGAGCAGGCAATGCAGGCGCTGGCCCAAGCCCAGGCCCGCACAGAACAGCGAGTGGAGGAACTGGCTCAAGCCCAAGCCCGCACGGAAGAGCGGGTGAGTGGCCTGGAGCAGGCAATGCAGGCGCTGACCCAAGCCCAGGCCCGCACAGAACAGCAGATGGAGAGACTAATCGAGGCCCAGCGGAACCTGGCGCAGCAAGTTGGCCGCTTGAGCGAGACCATTGGCTTTGGTTTGGAGGACATCGCCAAGGTCGTCCTGCCCGGTTATCTACAACGTCATTTTGGAATCGTGCTGGAAGGCGAGCTGGGCGAAGAGTTAAGCCGTCGCTTCTTCCATGTTGATGGCACAGACGTGGAGATCAATCTCTACGGAGAGGGAAAGCGCGATGGCCAACGGGTAGTGGTGTTGGGAGAGGCCAAGTCGCGCATCTACGGGAACGATGTAGAGAAGTTCGCTCATAACCTGGCCGTGATAGATCACGTGCTGAAGGGAGAGGTGGTGCGAGTGATGTTTGGCTACTTCATCCATCCCTCGGCCCAGGAAGCGGCCAGGGAGCGGGACATCCTGGTGGTGGCTTCGTACCAGAGGTGAGACTTGCATCAAGCCAGAAAGGGGAAGGCCTCCAGCGACAGTGGGGTCTTCCCTTTTTGCTTGCAACGTGATATAATGGTGTACAAACCAGCAGAGGAGGCAAATCGCTTGAGTACAGCCTACGTGTATGATCCCATTTATTTGGAGCACAACCTACCAGGCCATCCGGAGAGCAAAGAGCGACTGGTGCACACCATGGGACTCCTAGAGAAGCAGGGGATGCTGGAAAAGTTGGTTGCCGTGGAAGCTACGCCCATTTCGCTGGAGCGACTAGCCAGAAACCACAGCCAGCGCTACATTGACACCGTGCGAGAGATGGCCGAGAGGGGTGGGGGACATCTGGACCCGGACACCTACCTGAGCCCCCGGTCCTACCAAGCGGCGCTGATGGCTGCCGGCGGGCTGGTGAACGCTGTTGAAGCAGTGCTGGAAGGCATGGTGGACAACGCCTTCGCTCTGGTGAGGCCGCCAGGCCACCATGCGCTGGAGTCGCGAGGGATGGGCTTCTGCCTCTTCAACAACGTAGCCATCGCCGCCCGCTACGCGCTGGAGGAGAAAGGCTTAGAGCGGGTGCTAATCGTGGATTTCGATGTGCACCACGGCAACGGCACGCAAGATGCCTTCTACGACGAATCGTCCGTCCTCTACTTCTCCACCCATCAGTACCCTTACTATCCCGGCACGGGGCACTGGCGGGAGATTGGACGAGGGGAGGGAGAGGGCTATACGGCCAATGTCCCTCTGCCGGGAGGAGTTGGCGATGAGGGCTACGGGCGCATCTTCGACGAGTTCCTATACCCCCTGGCCGAGCGATACCGCCCCCAGCTCATCCTGGTCTCCGCCGGCTACGATGCCCATTGGGCCGACCCCCTGGCGGCGATGCAGCTTTCGATAACGGGTTACGCCAATCTGGCGCGGACGCTGAAAGCCATGGCCGACGAGCTCTGCGAAGGCAAGCTGGTTTTCACCCTGGAGGGGGGGTACCAGCTCGAAGTGCTGGCCTACGCTGTGCTGAACACCTTCCACATATTGCTAGATGAAGAAGAGATCGAGGACCCCCTCGGCCCTGCTCCCCGCCCGGAACGGGATGTGAGCGATCTGCTCGATCAACTTAAGGGCTTACACAGACTTGTTTGAGGGGGCTTGCTAATTGACATTTTTGGCGAAAAGTTGCATAATTTGAGTACAAGCACCTGACAACAAGGAGGGCCTGTGGAACGAACGTTGGTTATCATCAAACCCGATGGAGTACAGCGAGGACTGGCAGGGGAGATCATCAGCCGTTTCGAGCGACGGGGGCTGCGCATTGCCGCCCTGAAGCTGATGCAAATGCCGTTGCAACTGGCCCAACGACTCTACGCTGTCCATCAGGGCAAGCACTTCTACGAAGCACTTCTCCAGTACATAACCTCTGGCCCTGTGGTGGTGATGGTGTTGGAGGGGAATGATGCCATCGAGGTCGTGCGGCGAACCATGGGAGCCACCAACCCTACCCAGGCTGCGCCGGGCACCATTCGTGCCGACTTCGCCCTGGAGACCGGCCGCAATCTGGTGCACGGTTCCGATTCCCCACAGACCGCTGCTTATGAGATACCCATCTTCTTCAATGATGACGAAATCATTTCTTACCCTCGCGACACCGATCGCTGGATTTTCGAGTGAGGTGCAGACCCGAAGGTTTTTTGAAACCCTTCGGATCTATGGGGCTACAAATGGCTCAAGTGAGGTCATCACCTGGAAAGATATGGAGAAGATTGTGGCGCTTCTTCGGCTCGCTGAAGCTGGCAGTGATCCTGCTTCTGGCCTTAACCACTGCCTCCCTCCTCGGCACATTGCTTCCCCAGTTGCCCCCCGAGGTCGCTCGTGACCCTCAGGCTAGCGCCCGATGGCTGGCCATGGCCCGCGACAAATACGGCACTCTGGCCGGGTTCTATCGAACCTTGGGTCTCTTCAGTGTCTATCGCTCCCCTTGGTTTCTCCTGATTGTAGCCGCTCTAATCCTCAATACCTTGGTCTGCACTATCAGCCGCTTCAAGGCCACCTGGCAGGCGATCAGGCTCAAGCCGAAGGTGGTGATGCCAGATATGTTCTACGAGAGAATACCTTGCCGCGCATCGCTAGCCCTGGCCAAGGAGTGCTCCGATGCCACCGGTATTATACGAGAAATCCTGGCTAAATGCCATTATCGGGTGCTGGCTGAACAGCGGGGGGACGCAACTTACCTCTTTGCTGATCGGAATCGCTGGGCCAGGGTGGGGACACTGATCACCCACCTCAGCGTGGTCTTGATTGTCCTGGGCTTCGTCTGGAGCCAGGGCTGGGGTTGGAGAGAGGAAGTGGTGGCCCTCGGCCCCGGCCAGCTTTACCAGGTGGGACATGGCCATAGCTTCCAGGTTCGCTGCGATGGCTTCGAGATCGAACACTATCCCAGTGGCTTGCCAAAAGACTACCGGGCTCGCCTAACCGTCCTCCAAGACGGTTCGGAGGTCGTCAGCAAGATCGTCCGCGTTAACGAACCCCTGTCCTATCGAGGCGTGGGTTTTTATCTTTCATCTTACGGCCCGGCGGCCAGGATTTGGGCTCAGGATTCGATGGGGAAGCCGCTACCTTTGCAGGTCACAGGCGAGAAAGCCGGCCAGGGAGAGGCTGTTCTGAACTTCGCCGGCGAGGGCGAAGGACTGGACCTGCTCATCCCTTCCCTTAACTTGGCTTTGCATGTGGCCTTCTATTACGAAGGGCCATCGTTATCCGTCCAGGCCACCCGCGGCGACCAGGCCATCTTCGCCGACTCCGTCGGCGACGGAGAGGTAGTAGAATTAGAAGACGCCAGGTTTGAGTTCGCTCTCGATCGCTATATTGTCTTGCAGGTAGTCAGCGACCCTGGCTTCAAGCTGGCTATCTCTGCTGCCTTCTTGCTCATGGGGGGATTGATCGCATCCCTCTACTTCCCGCACCGCCGCATCTGGGCCAAGGTGACCGGAGATGAAATCCGCCTGGCGGGGCTGACGGTGGGAGACAAAGTTGGCTTCGAGAGAGAATTCGCGGCCATAGTCGAGGGGATTGAGAAAAATCCAAAACTCATAGTTTGAAATCTAAAAGCCAATGAGTCTTAACGAAATGATTTTTTTCAGCATCGCTTATCTCTGTTTCTTGATCTCTGCCCTGGCTTACCTCGTTCACCTCTTGAGGCCAGGCAAATGGATTGGCTGGGCAGCGACGGGCATGAGCGCCGTTAGCCTGGTGATGCTGACCATTGGTCTGGCCCTGCGCACTATCCAGTCGGGCCATTGGCCCCTGGCCACCACCTACGAATTCACTCTGGTTTTCCTGTGGGGCACTGTCTTGGTTTATCTTCTGCTAGAGCGGGTGATGAACACCAGGGCTGGCGGAGCTTTCATCTTACCCATCGCCTTCCTAATAGCTACCTATGCTTGGGTACTGATGCCATCTTCGGCCCGGGCACCACATCCCTTGTTGCCAGTCCTGCGCAGCATCTGGTTGCAGCTTCACACTCTCACCGCAGCCATGGGCTACGGCGGCCTCACCGCTGCTTGCGGCGCAGGGCTCATGTACTTGCTCAAAGAGGCGCACTCTAGTCTGGCTGAACGGTTACCATCTCTCCAGAAGCTCGACGCCTACAACTACCGCGCGGTGGCCTTCGGCTACCCATGGATGAGCCTGGCCATCATCACGGGGGCCATCTGGGCCCAGGTGGCCTGGGGCAATTATTGGAGCTGGGACATCAAAGAGACCTGGGCATTGCTGATCTGGCTGGTCTATACCCTTTTCTTCCACACGCGAGTCATCAGAGGTTGGCGAGGCCGGCCTACGGCCATAATCTCTGTCGTGGGCTTCCTGATGGTGCTCTTCACCTGCCTGGGCGTGGGTTGGCTAGCCCGAGAGGTGGACCTGGAGAGTTTGCACGTGTATTGATGGAGTACCGTGGGTAGAAGGCCAATCATATTGGCCGTTTTAAGCCGTTGTACCCCTCTGGACGCCCAACGCGGTTGGGCTGCTACCCCTTACGTCAAAGCTTGAAGGCGATAGTAATGAGACAGGTTTCACGCCGTGAGTTTATAAAAGGGTTGGCGGGCCTGGGCCTCTGTGCCCTGGGTGGAGGGGCACTGGTCTCGGGACTCTCCTGTGCGATGAGGGAGGAGACGCCCGAATCGTCGCGGGTGGGGTTGCCCTTGGCTACCTCCTCGCCCCACGTTCGTGAGGCCATGTACTACGTGGGTGTCGAGGAGGGTTTGGACTGTCGGGCTTGCCACGGATCAACGGAACCGTCTCGAGTTCTCTACTGCCACACTTCCCACGCCAGCAATCACGTCAAGTGCCAGCTCTGTCCCAGGGGCTGCGTTATCTCCGAAGGACACCGTGGCGAATGCCGCGTGCGGGAGAACCGAGGCGGCAAGCTCTATACCATGGTCTACGGCAACCCCTGCGCCGTTCACGTTGATCCCATTGAGAAGAAACCGTTTAACCACTTTCTGCCTACCACCTTGGCCTTCTCCATCGCCACGGCTGGCTGTAATCTCCACTGCCTGTATTGCCAAAACTGGCAAATCTCCCAGTTCCCGCCGGAGGAGACGGACAATGTTGATCTGCCTCCAGATAAGGTGGTCGAATGGGCCCTGAAAACAAACTGCCGTTCCATTGCCTACACCTACTCCGAGCCAACCGTCTTTTATGAATACATGCTTGATACAGCCAGGTTGGCCCGGCCTGCTGGAGTGAGGAACGTGGTGATCACCGCAGGTTACATCAACCCCATGCCTTTGAGGGAGCTTTGTCACATTGTGGATGCTATCAGGATAGATTTCAAAGGATTCAACGAGGAGTTCTACGAGAAGGTCTGTTCTGGAACCCTTTCGCCAGTGCTGGAGAGCATAAAAACCGTCCACGAAGAAGGCGTCCACCTGGAGCTTCCCATCCTGGTGGTGCCCACCCTCAATGATGATGAGGACCAAATCCGCGGGATGTGTCGCTGGATCATGGATAACCTGGGCCCCGATGTGCCCGTTCATTTCAATCGCTTCACTCCCATGTACAAGCTGAAGCACCTTCCCCCCACACCGGTAAAGACCCTGGAACGGGCGCGGAAAATCGCCCGCGAGGAGGGTATCAACTACGTTTACATCGGCAACGTGCCCGGCCACCCTGCCAACAACACCTATTGCGCTCACTGCGGCAAGCTGATCATCGGCCGCATGGGCTTCTTCGTGACGGAATACCACATCGTTGATGGAAAGTGCAAGTATTGTGGGAATCCCATTCCAGGCGTGTGGGAGTAAAGTTCACTACCCCTCCCTCTCGTGGGGAGAGGCTGGAGGATGGGTTTTTCGCCGGAAAGCCCCCTTAGCCCCTCCCTGGGAAGGAGGGGAATACTCTGCCCTCCCTCGTGGAAGGGATGGAAGGGGATAGACTTGACGACCATGAAAAGAATCGCTGTCCTGGCAATGGTATTGCTGATTGCAGCCTGCACTGGCCCTACAACCACACCAACTCCGACCGGCGCTCCAGAGCCCACGGTGGCTCTCACCCCGACGGCGGCAACCACTCCCGGCGAGGTACGCAAACCGGCAGTGGCCGGCCAGTTCTATCCCGACGATGCCGAGCAACTCTCCAAGATGATAGACGCTTTCCTCGCCCAGGTGGAGAAAGTGGGACCAAGAGGTCTGGAGCCTATCGCCATCATTGTCCCCCATGCTGGCTACATCTTCTCGGGCCAGGTGGCAGCTCATGCTTTCAAGCAACTTGAGGGAATAGAGTACGAAGCCATCGTGGTGATGGGCACAAACCACACCGCGCCAGGGTTTGATCAGGTATCGGTCTACGCCGAGGGCGCTTTCCAAACGCCCTTGGGATTGATGCCCATAGACACGGAGCTGGCCCAAGCCCTCATTGCCGCCGACGAGCAGATCGTCTTCGACCGAAGCGTGCACCGAGATGAGCACTCCATCGAAGTAGAGCTGCCATTTCTGCAGAAACTATATCCCGGCCAGGCCATTGTGCCGCTTATCGTTGGCGCACCCTCCCCCGAAAACTGCCAGGCTCTCAGCGACGCATTGGTCAAGGTTTTGTCTGGCAAAAAAGCGCTCATTGTCGCCAGTTCCGACCTCTCCCACTATCCGAGCTACGAAGATGCCCGCCGGGTGGACATGGCCACTTTGGAGGCCATCCAGACCATGGATCCGCAGCGGCTGACCGAGGTGATCAACAGGTACATGAGCGAGGGCACCCCCAACCTTCACACCCTGTGCTGCGGCGAGGGGCCCATCCGGGTAGCCATGATGACGGCCAAGAGGCTGGGGGCGAATCAGGTCACTGTGCTCAAATACGCCAACTCAGGGGATACGCCCTTCGGCGATTGGGATCGGGTGGTGGGCTATGGGGCGGTGATGTTCTGGAAAGGCAACGAAGCTCCGCCCGAGTTTGTCCTACCCACTCCGCCCACCCCCCCGCAGGCCCCGACCCCTTTGAACCCCGATGAGAAGGACAGGCTCCTGGATATAGCCCGTCAGACCATTACCCAGTTTCTCGAGACAGGTACGGTGCCCAGCTTTGAGATCAGCGAGCCCAACCTCTTCCAAAGGAGGGGGGCTTTTGTCACCCTGAAGAAGCACGGCCAATTGCGTGGTTGCATCGGCAACCTGATCCCCCGGAGACCTCTCTACCTCACCGTTCAAAGCGTGGCCATCTCTGCGGCCGTCAACGATCGCCGCTTCCTCCCGGTTACAAAGGACGAATTGAAGGACATTGACATCGAGATCTCGGTTCTCTCGCCCATCGAGCCCATTGCGGACGTCAGCGAGATTCAGGTGGGGCGTCATGGCTTGATCATCGTCAAGGGGCAAAATCAGGGGGTGTTGTTACCTCAGGTGGCTGTGGAGAATAACTGGGACCGGGATGAGTTCCTGCGTCAGATCTGCCTCAAAGCCGGTCTGCCAGAGGATGCCTGGCAGGAGGGAGCACGGCTTTACGTCTTTACGGCGGAGGTGTTTGGGGAATAATATTAGGTGCGCTCCCATCATGGCGAGAGCGCACCTAATATTGCCTAATCATTGCCTAAGACTAGCCGTGCAGCCTGTGGTATTTGGCCATGAGTTCCTCTTTGGTCTCCTCGTGGTCCGGGTCGGGCACGCAGGCATCCACGGGGCAGACCGAAGCACATTGGGACTCCTCATAGAAGCCCACGCATTCCGTGCACTTTTCGGGGTCAATCACGTAGATCTCGTCCCCCTCACTGATGGCCTCATTAGGGCACTCCGCCTCACAGGCCCCGCAGGCGATGCACTCCTCAGTGATCATGTAGGCCACGGCGTTCACCTCCTTCCTTTCCTCAAGTTAAAAACCCGCCCTCACAAGGTAAGGGCAACGACTCAATTATACAAGCCTTGCCCAAATTAGGCAAGCGATAAATAATTTACAACGGCACGGCCATTTTGTCAAATTTCACCCTTGTCCGGGCTTGCGCAGCGAAAGCTGGGGAGCTTGAGGGGTACCCCCTCAACCCCACCCTTTCCTATTCAGGGCGGGGCTAAATGGGCCAATGCCTCACACTGGCGATGAGAAGAGGGGATATTGGGGGAACACCCCCACCCCCCGACCTGCTGTGCAGGCCCTTGTCCTTTTTGGCAAGCCGTGCTAAAATTATCTTACAGGGATCATT
>CAZRSI010000129.1:0-8370 GCA_964602575.1 uncultured Anaerolineae bacterium | reverse complement strand
CTGTACTTAGTCCAGCGGCGGACTAAGGTCCGCCGTGAGCATTTTTCGGATAGGCGCTTACCGTAACCTATGACTCCAATTCCTCAGCCGAGGGTGGCTCAACCGAGCTTTCGACAGCGACCTCAGAGGTGTCCTCCGTCGCACTAATGAGTACCTTGCGGGAACGACCATCATCTTCCAGGGGGCCTATGATGCCCTTCTCTTCCAATTGATCTATCAGGCGAGCCGCTCGCGGATAGCCAATATGCAACTTTCTCTGCAGGAAAGATGCCGAGGCTCGGCGATATTTTTTCACCAACTCGATGGCTTCATCCAAGAGCTCGTCCACTTCCTCGGCCTCCATTAGCTCCTCCCAAGGTGGTTCTTCCTCCAACCACTCTGGCTCAGCCTTTTCTCGCCAGAACTCGACCACTCGTTTTATCTCCTCGTCGGACACGAAGCAACCTTGGATCCTCACCAGCTTACTGGAGTCCGAGGCCAGGTAGAGCATGTCTCCCGCTCCCAGGAGGGTTTCAGCTCCGGCCGAATCGAGGATGACGCGAGAATCCACCTGAGAAGCCACCGCGAAGCTGATGCGGGCTGGGAAGTTGGCTTTGATCAATCCCGTTACAACGTCGGTGCTGGGCCGTTGGGTGGCGATAACCAAGTGAATGCCCGTGGCTCGGGCCATCTGGGCGATGCGACATATCAGCCACTCTATTTCATCGGGCGCGAAGAGCATCAAATCGGCTAGCTCGTCAATGAGGACCACGATATAGGGCAGCTTTTCGCCCTGAGGCTTCACTTTGCGATTGTAGTCTTCTATGTGCCGCGCTCCTACCTGGGCGAATTTCCTGTAGCGATCCTCCATCTCCTTGGTGACCCATTTGAGCACCCCAATGACGCGCTCTGGCTCGTGTTCCACTTTGCTGAGGAGGTGAGGAAGGCCATTGAAGCGGCTCAACTCCACCCTCTTAGGGTCTATCATCACCAGACGCAGGTTCTCAGGAGAATTGTTGAAGATCAGACAGGTAGTGATAGCATTGATGCACACCGATTTACCCGAGCCGGTTGCTCCAGCAATGAGAAGGTGAGGCATGGTGGCTAGGTCTGCCACCACTGGCTCACCTGCTACTCCCTGCCCCAGGGCGATTTTGAGCTTGGAATCCAGGCTGCGAAATTCTTTCGATTCCATTACCTCCCGTAAAGAAACCAGAGAGATATCCTCATTGGGCACCTCGATGCCCACTACAGGGCGCCCGGGCACGGGGGCTTCGATGCGGATGGGAGAGGCAGCCAGGGCCAGGGCCAGGTCGTTCGCTAGCGAGGTGATCTTACTGACCCTGACCTTCCTTCGCTTGATGTCTCCATCGGGTCCGATGGTCTCGGTGTACCCTGGCTTGACGCCAAACTGCGTTACCACTGGCCCCTGATTGATCTCAACCACTTGCGCTGGTACCCCAAAGCTGGCCAGTGTCTCCTCGATGATTCTTGCCCGACGGCGTGCCTGCTCTTGGCTGAAAACCTGGGATGAGAATTTGTTGAGGAGAGCTAAAGGGGGCAAACCAACCTTTCGCCTACCTGAAGCGGAGGACTTCCGCCGTTTTTGGGGCCTTATCTCGCGCTTGGATTCAGCGAGAGAAACCGGAACAGCCTCCGGTTCACCGATGGCCGCTTTCGCTGGAGGCTCCTTGGGCTCTTTCAAGGGCTGCAGGGCTGACTCCGCAGGGGAGACAAATCCTTCGTAAAGGGAGAGCACTTTGGCTACGATGGCCGCAATTCCTCGTTGTATACTGATTTTGGAGATGTCAGCAGTCATCGCTATCCCCAGGCTTAACAACACCAGCAGGACCAACAAGGCGATAGGGGCTCCCAAGGCGTTTATCAGCAGCCTGGAGATAGCCCAACCCACCAGGCCACCGCCTTGGCCATTCATGGCCAGACACCAGGGGTCCTGGCTGAAGGACAGCAGGTGAAGAAGGGCCAACCCGCTTACGAAGATTACCTCTAGGCCGATAATTGTTCTCCAGGCAGGCCTCCACTTTTGTTCCAGGTTAGTTAGCAGCAGAAACATGCCACCTGCTACCAAGCCCACGGCCACAACGTAAGCTCCCCAGCCAAAAAAACGGCGCAGGGCTATGATCCACCATTCGGTCAGCGTGCCTGAAGTGACCGAAAATAGGCCAAGGAGGGTGATCCCGGCCAGAGCCAGTATCAGAAGGCCCACGATCTCCCGCTGGAAAGGCTGAAGAGTAGTATTAAGTTTTCTCCAAAAGGGCTCCTTCTTAGTTTGTTTGCGTGCCATGATAGCTAGTTATCACAGGTCAGAAACCAACAAGTGAGTTCTGGCCTGCATTGCCTTCTACACCTGCCGGAGGCTGAGCCCCAGCCGGTGGTTGGCGCTGTCAATATTTAAGATGCGCGCTGTGACCACATCTCCCTCCTTGACCACATTGCGAGGGTGGAGAAAAGTCCCTTCGGCCAGTTCAGAGATATGGATTAGTCCTTCCAGGCCTTCCTCGATCCGGGCAAAGGCTCCAAAGCTGACCACATTGGTAATGACGCCTTCTACCAATTGGCCCACCTGATAACGCTCTTCCACCGTGGTCCAGGGGTCTGGCTGTAGCCTCTTCAGGCTAAGGCCGATTTTCTTCTCTTCTCGATTAACGTTGATTACGTACACCTCTACTTCGTCGCCGCTTCGCACGACCTCGCTGGGGTGGCCTATTCGTCCCCACGACATCTCCGAGATGTGTATCAGTCCCTCTATCCCCCCCAGGTCCACAAAAGCTCCGAAGGGGCATAGATTGGTGACTCGGCCTCGCACGATATCGCCAGGGTGTAGCGTGGCCAATACTTTTGCCTCTCGTTCTTCGTCAGTCATAACTGCTCGTTCCGAGAGAACGAGTCGGCTGTGGGCTCTATCCAGATCAATAATTTTGAGCGGGAGGGTGTCTCCCAGCCGCTTGGCTAGCTCTGCTCTCCTCTCTTCGTCGTCCAGGTGGTTGGGTGAATTCAGGAGCTGTGAAGCTGGCACAAATCCTTGTAGTTCGTTGAACCGAACCAGCAGACCACCGCGGTTATAGCCTGTAACCTCTAATTCCAGAATCTCCTCGTTCTCAAAGCTGGTTTGGGCCAGTTGCCATGCCTCTTCTAAGCGGGTCTCGTCTACATCCTCTATTTGGAGGGATGTGCTCTCTTTCGATACGACTTCCTCAGGAACATCTTGCTGGGACTCATCCGCATCCGGCCCTATGCCCAGTCCACGCCAGATTTCCTCTCTATCCGGAGGCGGGGCACTGTTCTTGGATACTTCTCCTTCGCCCAAAATGGCTTGCCAATACTCCTCCTCCAAAGGGGCTTCGCCCAGTTCTCTGCGTAGTTCTTGTTCTCGACTCATCATATACCACTCCTTACCAAAGGTCTGTTGCTGGCAACAATGTCCACCTACCTAATTCTTGCCGTCTCCCTTCCCTCCTACCCGGTTTCCACAGAAAACGGTTGAATCCTTATTAAATCATATCAAATCACTTGTAAACGTAAACCACCGTGTTCTCTATTATACGTTACCCTGTTGTTATTGTCAAGGCGGCTCCTCGGCCTCACGCCCCGTGATCTCCTGCTCCATCTCGGCTATGGCCTTGGCCACCTCTTCGATGGCTACTCGCTGCTTGCGATAGAGGTCCGATTCGCTGATGGCCAGGCGCATGGCGATGTCTCTTACTTTCAGGCCCTGGATGAATTTCAGATCCAGAATGTTATACAGTATCCACTCAGCGGTGGTCATGTGGCGTTCTCCCTCGGGTTTGAGAGACTCGATGGCCTGGCTTAGGACGGAGCGCAGGGCCTTGGCTGGATTGCCTTGGTTGCCCTCCAGGGCCTTCTGAACCACTTTGAGCTTCAGAAGGGGGCTCTTGGTTAGCTTAGGCCCACCCCAGTAGTGGCTGAGGGCGTCCCAGACCCATTGTTGGAAATCGGGGCCGTAGAGGGGGCCTTCTTCGATGGTTTCCAGACCCGGTGAGCCCAGGTAGCGAACAGTACCACGCCAACGCTGGATTTGCTCGATCTGGGGAATGATCCGCTGCAGGGCAGAGAAGACTCCCTGTTGTAAGTGCCTGTCTTCCAGGGCCAGCTCTGCTTGGGCTACCAAAGCCCGGACGACGTCCAGTTCGTCTTCGGTCAGGTCTGGTTCGGAGGAGCGAGCTTCCACACCAAGGATGCCTAGGGTGGAGTCCCTGGCCTTGGTGCGGAGGGGCAAGAGCCAGTAACCGTTGCGCACGGTGAAATCTTCGTTGTCGAGTTCTCCGTTGTTCAATGACGATTGAGCCAGGGCCATCAGGTCGGCTGTGCTCAACCTCGGATGGGAGGGGCTGAGCGGGCCGCAGAAAGCCTCTATCCGGGGCTCTCCTCCTGCCATCACAGTTACGAAACCTCTCTTGACCCGGAGCATCTCGCAGAGGGCTACCAGCACATTCTCCAGGAACTGCTTCAAGTCGGTGGTAGTCAACAGTCGCTTGTCCAGCTCTTGAATCCAGGTGATCTCCTCGCGATCCTGGCGGTAGATTAGGCGGTCAATGAAAGGCTTTGCCAGGTTGATAAGGATCTGCAGCACGACGATGAGGCCGACGACGGTGAAGATGAGCACCGTATCGCGGGGCAGTCCCAGAATGCGACCCGCCTTGGGAATGATCAGCATGATGACAACGACGCAGGTAGCCACAAAGGGCCCTCGGAGAAGATAGTGGATCAGGCTGTGCTTGATGACGCGATCGGGGGTGAGGACGCCGAAGTAGGCTACGCTATAGGCCATCACCACGATCATCAGGGCCACGCCAATGTTGCCTACCAGGGAAAGGAACAGGATGATTCCGGACACGGAAGGCGAGTATATGCTGGCTGCCACCAGGTAGGGGAAGACACCCAGCCCGGGGGCGGCGAAGGCCACAGCCAGGTAGGTCATGCGACGTCTGGAGGTCGAGGTGAGACAGCGTCGGCGGGCCCGTCGCATGTTCTGGGCTCCCCAGGCCACAGTGAGCACGAAGTACAGGGCGAACACCCAGAACAACGGGCCGGCCGCCAGGTGGGAGATCTGGGGTAGGCGTCGCCCATCATGGACCAGGAGGTCGGTGAGCACAGCCAGGCCAAATAGTATGGCGCTGGTGAAGTAGCTGGCAAAGACGGCCCTTCGACGCCACGGCGAGGAAAGGTTGGTGGTTCTGAGCAGAGCATCGGAGAAATGGAGATAGGCAGCAGGGACAAAGGCAATGCCCAGCCACTGAAAGCGCAGCCAGGGGATGGCCTCCTCCAGAGTTTCGGTGCCAGGTAGCGCTACGTCGCCTACGTAGACGATAGTAACGAAGGTAAGGAGGGCACAGAAGGAGCGGGCCACCGCGCTGCGCAGGTTATGGGTAAGGATATAGATTAAGAGGGAAAAAGAGACGATGACGATGGCTGAGGATAGGATTTGGTTGGCGAAAGCCAATATGGCTGGGAGGTCGAGAGAAATTCCCACTACGTTCTCCTCTATAAGCTAAATGCTGCGGGCGAAAAACAGGGCGATGTCTTGATTGGTGTAGTAACGGTCGTTGAAACCACAGAAAGCAAAGCCGTTCTTTTGGCAGAAGCAGATGGCGGGATAGTTCTTGGTTTGAAGCTCCAGCATTACTCTCGCAAGACCGTGTTGCCGAGCCCAGGCGATGGCTTTGGTGATGAGGGCTGTCCCAATGCCTTGGCGTCGGAAGTCCTTGTCTACGGTCAGGTGATTTATCCAGCCGGTCAGATTCCATGGATGCACTGACATGTCGAGGTAGCCTCGAACATCACCGTCCTCTTCAGCAACCAAGAAACATTCGCCCCGCTGCCAATCTTGCAGCAGATTGTCGTAATCCTTGGGGTATCTGACCCGCATGGACCGAGGCAATTTGGCCGTGCGGAAGGTCACGGTAATCTCTCCACTTCTCTCGCTCTCCTCCATTTGCCAGACGTGATCGGTCACATAGGAGTGATCCATGTCCAGGCAGGCTTTCAGGTCAACCAATTCGGCAGGGCGCACGATCATCGCCGGTTTCCTCCAATTGTTGAAAGTTCTACTGATATTTTATCATTTTAAGCGCAAAAACGCAAGCTTAAAATGCTAGGCGTCCCCGCCCTCGTTTTCGTGTCCAAGGAGGGAGGAGACGCCCAGACGTTAAGCATTTCGTGGCCTTATTCTCTAAACTTCGCTAGGTAGTCTAAAACATAATCTAGCTTGGCGATAGCGAGGCAACAGCGTTTATCTGCCGCCCCGTAGTAGACATGGAGTTCGTCATTGACGACAATCGCTCCCTCTGGGAACACGACGTTGGGCGTATCCCCTACCCTCTCGTATTCCTCTTCGGGCTCCAGAATGGGATGCGGCGAGCGGGCGATGACCCTGGAAGGGTCCTCCAGGTCCAGCAGCGCGGCGCCAGCCCGGTATACTCGGTTATTGTCCACACCGTGATAGACCAATAGCCATCCAGCATCCGTCTTGATGGGCGGTGGCCCTGCTCCGATTTTCTCTGCCTCCCAGTCGTACTTCGGCCTCATGATCGTGAACTCGTCGAGGCGGGCCTTATATTTCCTCCAAAAGTCGTCTCGTGGATTGGTCAACTGTTCCAAGGTGTCGAAATACACGATCTGGATGTTGGGCACCACCCGATGCAGCATAGCGATGCGGCCGCGGATGAGCTCTGGGAAGATGACGGCGTCTTTGTCGGGCAGGCCGGGGATGACCACGCCATGCTTGCGGAAGGTGTGGAAATCTTCGGTGGAGGCCAAGGCCACCCGGTCTGCGCCGGAATAGGCAGGGCCGAAGAGGGCGGTGTAGGTGATCAGGTACAGCACCTGGTTGCCGATTTCCAGCCGGGTCACTCTGGGGTCCTCGCAGCCGAACTTGTCGTATTCCTCTGTTGGCTCGATAACGGGGTGTTCGAGGCGGGTGAAGTGGATCCCGTCGTCGCTGATGGCACAGCCGATGCTGGAGATGTAATCATCGTAGCCACTGCCGTTGGGTTTTCTGGTGTAGCCTGCGGGGATGGCCCGGTAGAGTAAATACACCAGGCCATCCTCACCGAGGGTGGCCCCGCAATTGAACACTGCCCCCGATTCCCACTCCCTGTCGGGGTTGGCCTGCAGGATAGGATTGTGCTTGTAGCGTCTCAGCTTCATGTCCTTCTGCCGCCCTCCAGCAGAGAGGTGACGAACTCGTCCAGGGGTGCACTGGCGACGCAGCATACTTTGTCGGCCGCGCCGTAGAACATGAGGAGTTGGTCGCCAACCACCACCGCTTCCTCGGAGAAGACGACGTTGGGGGCATCACCGTCCACAGCGTCGTAGGGGGTGATGATGCCCAGGCGCTCAAAGCTCTTGAAGTCTCTTACCCTGGCCAAAGCGGTGCGAGGGGCAGCAGTTTGCGGCTTAGGGATGCCCAGGCGTCGCCGCACGGCTCCCGGCGGTGACGGCGTGGGGGTGACCACATAGGTGAGGACGTGGATCTTGCCGTCCTTGTAGAGCGCGGCGCAGTTGAACGTCGCCACCGATTCCCAGTCATTTCCTCTGGGCTTGATGATGGGATTGCCTTCGTAACGTACTAGCTTCATCTCTCCCTCCAATTCTCTGGTTTAGCCACAGAGAACACAGAGGACACAAAGAAAAACTCTCAGGGTTTCTGTGGTCTCCGTGGCTTTTCCTCTTGCGTCTTCTCGTGTACGAACCGAAGTATGATGATCAGAATGATCACGCTCAGGATTAAGCCTGCCATATTTACCCCTTTTTAGCCACAGAGTTCACACAAAATGCCGAGGGCAACAAAGCTCTAAATTTCTCTGAGTTCTCAGCGGCCTCTGTGGCTCTATCCCGCCAGGTGAGGGAGGTCCCCGCGGGCAGGTGAGGCCAAAGCCGGTGGCCTCGGCCAGGGTGGAGCCCTCGAAGTGGGCGCCGCATCGTCCCGCCTCGGCGTCCACTCAGTTGCGTCCCACTCCCATCCTCCAGGACGCTCAGGCTCAACAGCGGCTGTGTGGTCTCGAAGGGCGGCATGATGCCCGCCTCGCTCTGCAAGGTCCGGTACAGCCGATGGGCCGGCGACCAGCGGTGGACTTCGGCTCTCGAAGTCAGCAGCCACTCCAGGGAGCAGGAGCAGAAAAAGGCTTTCCCTCGGCCTATAGCATTGACGGTGAGCACCGGATGGCCATCCTCGTCCACGGCCAAGACGCGGGCCTTCGTGGGGGCGAGGGGCAGATAAGGTATCTCGGCGACGGGCATGGCCACCCGCTTCCCCGCCGCCAGCTCGCCGAAGGGCGACACCAGGCGCCACTCCGTCCGCTCCCTTGCCACAGAGAAGAACCCTTGCCTCCGCCCCACCCGCACGCCGAA
>CAZRSI010000128.1:0-8387 GCA_964602575.1 uncultured Anaerolineae bacterium | reverse complement strand
CAACATCCTCCCATCGGGGCCAGGGGCATACTCCATCGGGCCCTGAGGAACCAGATTATCTACCTCTAGGTAGCCCGCATCCATGTACTCCCATATCACCTGGAACGGAACCTTGCCGTACACCCACTTCTCCACAATGACGACACCGTGGCCGGGCAGGACCGTGAAAACCACCTGGCGTGAATCCTCAGGATTTTGCAGTGCCTCCGAGCGGGCGAAAGCCTCTTTGATGCCCCGCGCCTGAGCGTCTGTACCACAGGAAACTATATAGTGATAATAAGGCGGATCCAGGGGAGTGAATTCCACATAGCGAGGGTCGTAAGCACCAATGCCGCGGTGTCCGTGCAGCTTAGAGCGCACCACTGGCACCGGCGCAGAGATGCCCCATGCTGGATCGAGGGTGATGGTAGGCAACGGGCTATCCATGTCCATCATCTCCACCGCTTCGGTGGAAGGGGGATCGTTACGTTTTCCCTCTACATGCCGCGTAAGAGCCCCCCGGCCGTCGGGGCGCACCCCCACGATCACTGCCAGATCGTCCTCCGTGATGCTTCCCTTGTGAACGGGGCGGGCGCTGCCGGTCACGGTGGCGATGAGAGCGTCTAGCTTCGGCTCCCAGGTAGCGAAGCATCCTTCGCTATATTGCTCAGCCACAACCTCGGAGACGACGGGCACCTTCACCAGGTCGGCGATGCGGACCATCTCGGTGAAGAAGTTGCGCTGCCCTAGTTGCTGAGCGGCCTCGCACATGGCGGCCGGCGTCTCGAGGCTCTGCCAAACGGAGCGCGGGATGGGGTCTCCCACCATCTGGTGCTGGTTCACCTCGCTGGTGCAAAGGGTGGTCACCGTGCGCAGAACGATGTCCTCGTAAAACGCTTCCGGGTCTGCCGCATCGCTGCAGGGATGGGCACCAACCAAATCAAAGTGGTACACCTCCAGTGGGCGGTCGTCCCCAACCACCAGGAGCACGCGGATGCTCTTGGCCTGAGCCTGGACCAAACGCTCCAGAGCAAGAATGGGACCACCACGACGGCCTTGCTCGAAGAGGACGCGATACGCCTGCGGAGCCAGGCCAGGGAAATCGTAGTCCGCCGGATCGGGTGGTTCCTTGGCCAATACGGTTTCAAAGTAATCCAGCAGTTCATGGAATTTCGCGGGAGTTACCTGCACCAGCGTGTAAACAGTGGGAGCGTGGCTTAGGTTGAAGCGCCTGCGAGCGGTGAAGGTTAGAGACCGACGCCAATCCACGGGTTCACCGAAGGGTGCAGTGGTCATGATGACATCGGTGGCATCGTTGGGCGTCGGCTGGACCTCGTGCCCCAGGCGATGGAAGTGACGCCTCAGGCCCTCCATTACCTCTTCCAACACGGGTGTTGTCGGGCCGGGCACGAAAGCCACGTGAATTCTGCGCAACCACGGATGTATGGGTTTGGCAGTTGTAGATCCCTCAAGTGTGGTACTCATGCGTCTCCTCCTTTAATCGAATACGAATACAGATTTGATAACCTGGTGCCGGCCCTTGTTGGCTGTGACGGCCAGAGCCTTTTTGTAATCATCCAGTCTGAACCGATGGGTCACCATTGGAGCCAGGTCAAGCTTGCCTTCGGCCATCCAATCCAAAGTTAACTGAAAGGTCCGCACCCGTTGGCCCTCAACCGTTTCCGTACTGCACCAGTAGCTGCCTTTGATGGTTAACTCGTTCAACCAGATGGGGGTCCAATCCACTCCCTTGGGGATGGCAGCCAGGCCCACTAGCACTACGGTGCCACCGCTGCGGGCCAGACGCAGGCTATCGTCTATGCTATTTGCGCTGCCCACGCACTCATAGACGATGTCGGCACCGCCCACCATCACCCTTTTGCCCAACAGTGGCTTATACAATTTGCCGCCTGTGGCTTCGGCCAACTCTTGAAAATAATCTCCTTCCCGCAGATAGACGATCTCACTTGCGCCGAACCGTTGGGCTATCTCCCCTTGGAAGGGATACTTGGCCACCACGATCACTCGTGCCCCGCTGCCCAAGATCCGCAGGGCAGCCACCGTGCATAGCCCAATGACTCCGGCTCCTAATACCAGGACCGTATCATCGTCCCTTGGCAAGCTGCGCATCACCGCATGGAGAGCTGCGGAGAAAGGTTCGACCATCAGAGCGTTCTCGTCGCTGACATTCTCGGGCACAGGGAAGAGTTGGGACTGATGAGCGACGAAGTAGGGACTCCAGCTACCGCCGGTGTCGCGGCAGGTCCCGATAGCGAAACCAGGCGCCAGGTCACCCCTGGTGAAATTCTGGCATAGTGAGAACTCGCCCCGCTGACAGAACTCGCACGGCGGTTCGATGCCGCGGGTGGCGCAGGGGAGCAAGGGCTCTGCCACCACCCGGTCGCCGGGGCTGAAATTCCTCACTTGCTGCCCTACCTCAGCGATGATGCCCACATTCTCGTGACCCAGGGTGAAGGGAAAAGAAACGAAGACCGACAGAGCGGGGCTGTCTTTCAAGAAGATCGTGCCCATATCGGTGCCGCAGATACCGCCATAGCGGGTCTTGATCCTCACCCACTGGGGGCCGGGTAGGGCCGGCTCTGGCACCTCACGATACTGGAGCATAGCCAGGGGGCCCCAAAAGGCTGGCTGATAGACCGCGCCGAGAGCCTTGGTCAGCACATAGCGCGGGATGCTTTCGATCAGTTGAATGGCTTTCATGAGACAAACCAGTAGAAATCGGTCTGGGGAAGTATACACCAGGAATCTCATAGAGGCAAGTTAGTCAGGTGGCCGTCACCTCTCAGAAGTTGCTTTGGCCACCAGCCTCTCCCACTCCCGGTCCACGTTCTCCTGGATGGACTCGATGTCCTCTTGGGTGAGGTGGGCGAAGCGGCCTTGCAGTTTGATATATTCCCGCACGGGCACCTCCCGCTTGGGCCAGACAGTGATTTTCCACTTCTCGCCGTTTTCCACCTCGTAGAGGGGGAAGACCTTGCTCTCCACGGCCAACCGCGAGACGCGAATGGAATAGGCAGGCTCCATCTTCCATCCCGGCGGACAGGGGGAGAAAATATGGATAAACTTGGCCCCACGGATTCCCTTGGCCTTCTGGAATTTGCGCACCAGATCCTCCGGATAAGCGACGGTGGCTGTGGCAGCGTAGGGGATGCGATGGGCGGCCATGATGGCTATGATGTCCTTCTTGGGCGTCTCCTTCGGATGCCGCACGGGAGTGGTGGTGGTCCAGGCTCCCCAGGGCGTGGCGGAAGAGCGCTGGATGCCGGTATTCATGTAAGCCTCGTTGTCGTAGCAAGCATAAATGAAGTCGTCGTTGCGCTCCACTGCCCCGGAGAGAGCCTGAAAACCGATATCGAAAGTTCCGCCGTCACCAGCCCAGGTCAGGACTGTGGTCTCCATATCCCCCTGCACCTCCAGACCAGCCTTTATCCCCGTCGCCACAGAGCCTCCCGTCTCGAAGGCGGTATGCATCAAAGGCACCTTCAATGAGGAGTAAGGAAAGGGGCCAGCGATGACAGACCAACAACAGGCAGGGATGACGACAATTGTGTTCTCGCCCAGGGCCTTCAAGGCCAGGCGCATGGCCAGCGCGCCTCCACAACCTGGGCAAGCCAGGTGGCCGGAAAACATAAGTTCCCTATCGGGTATAGCATAACTCATATTTTCACCTCTCTCCAGATAATCTCCCCTTCAGGCATATCGTGCTCAAAAGTGTATTCGGCGATGCCCCGGATGGAGGCAGGAGTGACATCTCTGCCGCCAAGGCCGATGACGAAGCCGAAGACAGGCGGCCGATGCGGGTTGTTGTAGAGGGCCGATTTCACCTCCTCGGCGAAGATGCCCCCATGACCAAAGGAGATGTTGCGATCTATCACCGCCACTTTGCTGGCCCCAGCCAGGGCCTCTCGAACATCCTGAACGGGGAAGGGACGGAACATGCGCACCTTCAGAAGCCCTATCCTGTGGCCCTCCTCCCGCAGCTCGTCCACCACTACCCTGGCCGTGCTGGTGATGGTGGCCGAAGTTACCAGCACCACCTCCGCATCCTCCAGGCGATAGCCCTCCACCAAGCCATATCTGCGCCCAAAAACCTTACCAAACTCCTCATCGGCCTGGCGAGCCACCTTCACCGCTTCTTCCATGGCCTTCTGCATCTTGTAGCGCAGTTCCATGTAGTAGGGGGGAGCCACCAGGGCATTGAATGCGTGAGGGTCGCTAGGATCCAGTTTGTATCGAGCACGATAGGGAGGTAAGTATTGATCCACCAGTTCCTGATCTGGTATGTCCACAGGCTCCTCGGTATGGGAGAGGACAAAGGCATCCAGCACCAGCATGGTGGGCAGCAGCACCTGCTCGGCGATTTTGAAGGCCTGGATGACGTTGTCCAGTACCTCCTGATTGCTCTCGCAATAGAATTGCAGCCAACCCGTGTCCCGCTGAGCCAGACTGTCGGTCTGCTCCGTCCAGATGGACCAGCCGGGGCCCATGGCCCGGTTGACGTTGGCCATGACTATGGGCAGCCTGGCTCCAGCCGCCCAGTGGAGCATCTCGTGCATCAGGGCCAAGCCGTGAGACGAGGTAGCGGTGAAAGCCCGTGCTCCAGCCGATGCGGCCCCAATGCAAGCGGCCATGGCCGAGTGCTCGCTCTCCACTTTGATGAATCTGGCATCCAGAAGACCGCTGGCGCAGAACTCCGACAGCATCTCCACGATCTGAGTTTGCGGAGTGATCGGATAGGCCGCGATAACCTGGGCTCTGGCCAGCTTCACCCCGTAGGAGACGGCATGATTGCCCATGATCACTTTTTCCATTTGATTTCCTCCTCCATGGATATGGCAAAGCGTGGGCACTCCTCGGCGCAGATGCCGCAACCCTTGCAGTAGTCATAATTAACTTTGTAGCCAGCACCATTCAGTCGGGCCAGGGGCACAGGATAGGGAGGAGCCACCAGCCGAGCGATGGCCACATCGGGACAGAAGGTGAGGCAGGTATCACACAGGTTGCAGTTGCCGCAACTGAAGCACCGCTCGGCCTCAGCCCGAGCCTGCTCTTCCCCAAAGCCCAGGTTTACCTCCTGAAACCCGCCCACCCTCTCCTCGACGGGTCTCTGTGGCTGTTCGGGCCGCTCTATCTCTTCAAAATAGGCCGGGTTCAAGTCTTTGAAACGAACGATGGTGGGATCTATGTCTCTAGAGGCAGCATAGACAGCTTCGCCTAGCGGCGGGAAGTCCGAAAGCTCCTCGCCCCTCAGATATTTGTCAATGGCCAAGGCAGCGCGCTTTCCGGAGCCGATGGCGTGGGCCACGGTGCCGAAGGGGGTGGCCACGTCGCCTCCCGCGAAGATCCCAGGCCTCACCGCCGCTCCAGCTTCATTGATCACGATGCGCCCCTGCTCAATCTCCAGTTTCCAGTTTCCAGTTTCCAGAAACGAGAGGTCTGCCTCCTGGGCGATGGCCGGTATGACAGTGTCTACCTCGATGGTGAACTCAGAGCCTTCGACGGGAATGGGGCGACGGCGTCCGCTCTCGTCGGGCTCGCCCAGGCGTGTCTCGATGCACTCCAGCCCGCACACGCGGCCGTCCTCGGCCAGTATCCTGGTGGGCGCAACCAGGTAGCGGATGCCGATGCCCTCCGCCAGGGCCTCCTCGACCTCCTCGGTGATAGCGGGCATCTCCGCCCGCGAGCGGCGGTAGAGGATTGTGACCTCCGATCCCAGGCGCAGCGCCGTGCGAGCGGCGTCTATGGCGGTGTTTCCTCCGCCGATGACCGCCACCCTGGGCCCCACCTGCACTTTCTCGCCCAGATTCACCTTCTTAAGGAAGTCCAGTCCGTGAATAACCCCTCTGGCCTCTTCGCCGGGGATGTTCAGCTTGCGGCTCCTCTGAAGGCCCACGGCAATGAAAAGGGCCTGGTACTCTTTCAGCAAGTCGGGGAACTTGATATCGCTGCCCACCCGCGTGTTGGTCCTGATCTCCACCCCCAGGGCCTCGATGTCGGCGATCTCCTGGTCCAGCACCTGGCGGGGCAGCCGATACTCCGGGATGCCCACCCTCATCATCCCTCCCGCCGCAGGCAGGGCCTCGAAGACAGTAACCGGATAGCCCCGGCGAGCCAGATGGTAGGCACAGGAAAGCCCAGCGGGGCCGGAGCCAATAATGGCGACAGGGGGCGAGTGACGAGTGACGGGTGCCTCGTTGCCTTGTTGCCTCGTGGCCTCGTTATTCATCGCATAATCGGCCAGGAACCGCTCCAGGGCATGGATGGCTATCGCTCCCCCCAGCTCCCTACGGTTACATTCACTCTCGCAGGGATGGGGGCAGACCCGTCCGCACACCCCAGGGAACGGGTTTTCCTGCTTGATCAGTTCCCAGGCCTCTTGGTACTTTCCCTCCCTGAGCAGAGCCAGATAGCCGACGACATCTGTCCCGGCGGGGCAGTTGTGATTGCAGGGAGGGGTTTTATCCACGTACACGGGCCGGATATACCTCCAGTTCCCGGTCTTGTTGACCAAGGTCGTTCCGAGCGTCATCGGGAGATAAGGCATATCGGCCTCGGTCTTGAACACAATTTCTTCTGTCATCGTTTCTCCTTCTGGGTATTGGACATTCCAATCTCCAATCTCTAGTATCTAACCTCCAAATACGCCTCCCGGGTAGCGGTGACGTTCTCCTCTGGTTTCAGAGGGACAGCCTCGCGCACCGCCTCGGCGAGGGCTTCCAGGCCCACGATGCCTGTAGCCCTGGCAAAGGCTCCCAGGATGGCCGTGTTGACGATGGGCGCGCTCTTAGGCCCCAGCTTGTACTTGATGGCGATAGAATTGGCGTCAACGGTGGCTACCCGGTACTTGGCCGGCAGGTTAAACGCCGCAGGATCCTGCTCGCTGTTGATGAGAATCCAGCCACCCTCTTTCAAGCCAGCGGTGACGTCCACTGCCTCCAGCAGCGTTGGGTCCAGCACCACGATGTGATCGGGTTCGTAGATTTGGCAGCGGATTCGGATGGGTCGATCGTCAATGCGCGTGAAGGCCATAACAGGGGCCCCACGCCGCTCCACTCCAAAGGCCGGGAAAGATTGCACGTACTTGCCCTCTTTAAAAACAGCGGCCGCTAGCACCTTGGAGGCGATAACCGCCCCTTGGCCGCCGCGGCCATGAATCCTGATCTCGATCATGATTTCCTCCCTTGCCGTTGACGAGAAGCTTTAACATGAGTCATAACTTCCTTGTTATTCTAAGCCTAAATTCCGCACTTTCGGGAACGATAGCAACAGTGGTGTAAGGCTTAGCCCAATCGCATCCTGAGTAGGCCGAAGGCCGTATCGAAGGAACGATTGGGCGGCCAAGCGTCCCTCGATACGGCGCTTCGCGACACTCAGGACTCCTGTCCTGAGTCTGACGAAGGGCTTAGCCTGCCTTATTCATCAGCCAAACCGCGGAAAACAGGCTAAGTGCATCGTGCGCAAGTTCGTCCCCTTTCCCCGCTTGCACGGGACTCTTCGGCTCCGCTCAGGGCAGGCCCTAGTCCCGCGCCCTTCTGGGCACAGAATCGAGTTTCTTGAGCGCTTAAGACGGCAAAGCAGTGCCTGCGCTGAATTTGTCGAAGCGTCCACCCTGAGCAGAAAAAGAATGCAGTGTTTTGTTAATCAGAGGCGCTCTCCGCCAGACATTCTGTATCCGGCTACGCTCAACAGATATCCGAATAAGCAAACCCCCGCAGCCAATAGCAAGCGCTGCCACTCCAATAACTGACTGATGTATTCTATATACAACAGGTAGCCGCCAAATAACAGAAACCCTATTCCTAAAAGGAACATGATGATACCATAGACTCTATGCACAGATGTCCTCCCATTTTTAATGCAGTTGTGGATACAGGTTAAGGATACAACTCACCCCGAAGTCGCCAGTAAGACCCCCAGAGCCATAGATGTTAACTTCGTCTCGTGGGGGTCGGAGCGAGAAGCCACAATAATGGGAGATTTGCCGCCCACCACCACTCCGGCCATGCTTCCTTTAGCAAAATAGGTAATAGCCTTAACCAAAACATTGCCCGCTTCGACATCGGGCGGAATCAAAATGTCGGCCCGGCCAGCAACCTCACTTTTGATGCCCTTGATCCGGGCTGACTCCAGGGAAATGGCATTATCCAAGGCCAACGGGCCGTCTACCAAACCGCCCTGGATCTGCCCACGCTCAGCCATCTTGGAGAGGTTGGCAGCGTCAATAGTAGCGGGAATCTTGGGATTTACCATCTCCGTGGCAGCCAAGATGGCCACCTTTGGCTGCTCCACCCCCAGACGGTGGGCAACGTAGATGGCGTTCTGAACGATCTCCATCTTCTGCTCCATGGTGGGAGCCACCACCACCCCAGCATCGCTGATGAAAATGA
>CAZRSI010000127.1:0-8415 GCA_964602575.1 uncultured Anaerolineae bacterium | reverse complement strand
GCAAACTCGGAACCTTCCGGAAGGCTGTACTTAGTCCGCCTCCTGAACGCCCCTGCAGAGAGCTGCTGCGCTCAGCGCATAGCACAGGCGGCCTTCTTCCTGCTTTGAAATAACCCGTCCTTCCTCTTCCAGTATGTCCAGGTGTCCGATGACCTCTGACACTGCCAAGAAGACCTGCATACCCTGCAGTTCCGAAAAGAGGATTGTGGCGATCTCGAAGGCTGTTCGCGGCCCTTCGCTCAGGATAGCCGCGATCTCCTCCGCCCGCTGACGATGGAAGCGCATCCGCTGGGCGATCAACTGGCGATGGTCGGTAATCGGTGCGCCGTGTCCTGGCCAAGCTACCGAGACATCCAAAGCCGCCACTCGCCTCAAGGAGTGCAGGTATTGAGCCAGGCTGTGAGGGCGTTTTGTCTCCCCAGGCAATGGAGGTTCCAAGATAGGGTTGGAGCTGATGTCTCGCAGCAGGTGATCGCCGGACAGGAGATCACCACTCGCCCGATGATAAAGGCAAATATGCCCTCTGGCGTGTCCCGGCGTGTGGATTATCTCCCAAGGAGACCCGGCCAGGGTGAGCACATCACCGTCGTTCAGGGCAACGTCCACCGTTACAGGCTGAGCATAGCGAGTAGCGCTGCTCAGCTCTCCTTCCAACCCGGCCAAAATAGATAGAGGGACGTTTGCTTGTTGGAGGACCCGAGCGTAGTACGCTCGTTGCCGCTCCGCTTCGGCCTGGCTATTGGCCAGGCGGGCCGAGTTATACTGGTGGCTGTACACCTGCGCTCCCGACTCGGCCACGACTCGTGCTGCCAAGCCATAGTGATCTGGATGGGCATGCGTGATGACCAGATGGCGAATGTCGGCCAGGGCATGGCCGTAGGCATCCAGCCCTGCTCTCAGAGCTGCCATCGCCTCTTCGGTGTTCGGGCCCACGTCCACCAAAGTTGGCTCCGGGCTGTCCAGCAGGTAAACGTTCACCGGGCCCACGGGAAAAGGCGTAGGGATAGCAATGCAATGCAAGTTCATGGGATTCTTTTCAGCGACACCCAGGATGTCACGGAGACATGTGTTTATGGTGACCTTGGAATATCTACAGCTGATTCAGCCTCTCCTTGGTCTCCTTCAATTTCTCCTCAACATTCTCGAAATCCCCCCTCTGTCCAGGAGGAAGCAGGGCCGCTATATGGCACATGATCAGCCGCGAGGTATCTACTAGAAAATCGCTCATTTCGAACTCACCGAGTTTGTCCACCTTGGGCGGATATATGGGTTCTCCAAACCTGACCTTCACGACCTTCACTCGCCCGTCTTCCTCCCTGGTCACCAGTCCCATGGGCACGATAGGAATGTTTTTCTTGACGGCGAACAATGCTGCCCCTGTCCTGAGGTCGCGCTCCAGCAGGCCGTTGCCCCTGGTTTTGCCCGTGATGGAAAGCCACAGCACATTCCCCCGGCCATCGAGATGAGTCAAAACCTCCTTGAGAGTGCCAGGCTCCAAGGCGTATTTTCCAGATGAGTCCTTCAAGGCAGGCAAGATGTAGCGATGCACTCCCAGAGCTTTGAGCAGCACGTTGGCTTGTGTGACAATCTCCTTCCTGGCGATGGCTTTCAGGCGAAGTTCCTCTCCAGGTAGCCTGGAACCAGCCTTCATGATCGCCATCAGGGTCTGTGGAACCGAGGGATAATTGCTTACAATAATTGCACGCTGACTATCGCTCAGGCAAGCCGGAATAGGCTCTATCTCTATACCCCTGATGGACATGTCCAATATCTTGCGGGCCCACCTGGTACGATCTAACAACCTCAACGAGCACACCCAGTCGTCAAATTTTTGACGGATTCCCCCCAAGATGCCTGAAGTTCCTCTAAACAGACTTCGCACTTCCCTCACGCTTTCTACCTCCTTTCCGTGAATTGAGTTTGTAAAAAGCAATGTTTTGTTGAGCAGCGGCAAAGTTGTTGCCTTAGCAAGACACTCTCTTTCTCTCTCCCATGAAGCGGAGAAACGTTGCTGTCCACGATTATCTGTGGTGCTACCTCTGGATTTGTTCAGGTCCAATTACAACATGGTTTACATACCCACGATCTTCATCACCTCCTGGACGAAGTCTGATAGCCGTTTCTTGTTCTCCGTGCTCAGCTTGGTCAGGTAATCCTGATACTTCTTAGTGTAAGAAAGCAGCGAGGTGGTGGCATGGCGATTAGCTTTCTCCACCAGGGCCAGGCCCAGAGTTAGACCCGGCAGGGCATTGAGGCCCAGTTCATTCGGTAGTCCCACCAGGCGAAGATCAGGGAAGAACCCGTTGGCTTTCGCATCTTTGCGCAGTTGGTGCAATTGCAAAATGATGGCGGTGATCATCTCGGTGACGTAGAGCATGGGTGATTTACACTTGGGGATGCGGAGCAGGATCTCGTCCAAGAGGTTCTGGTAACTATCTTTGCGTTCATCCAGAGCTTGCAGGATGCGCGTTTTGGCCTGCTCCCATTCTGTCTTGTCCCATTCCTCGCCAGCCTGTTGGGCCATCACCTCGGTTGCCTTTTTCGTGGGACGAAAAACGATGCTAGAGCGTCCCGGCTTACCCTTCCTGGACAATATATACTCCGAGGCCACCAACCCCCGCTCTTCCAGGAGACGCAGCATGTCGTAAGCCGTCAGCTTGCTTACCCCTATCCTTTCGGCAATCTGGGTATAGTGAATGGGCTGTTTCGTTTCTCGATATAGATCGAGAAATCGGCTGAGGAATTCTCTCTGGCGCCCTGTAAGCTTCATAGTTTCATCTTCCCTCAAAAATCATAAAAGACCAATAAATTATAGCAATTCTGGCTACTCTGTCAAATCGCCAGGAATTCATCACTACTCATGGGGATTTGCAAAATTGCCGTATTCGTGGTAAAAAAACACTGCGGGGCAGGGGAATTGGCTCTACCTCAGGATGTGGGTCAACTGCAGACTTGTGAGACAGGAACCTTGAATGTGCGGCAACTAGCCTTTGGTTTGGCTTTCAGTGCCCTCATCGCCTGGGCGGGTTATCGGGGGCACTCGCTTTCCCGCAGTGGTCTCGTAGGAGCCATCATTGTCGGCACTATTACCTTTGGCCTGAGTGGGTGGACCTGGGGCCTGTTACTGATCGCTTTCTTTGTCTCGTCCAGCCTCCTCTCTCACTATCGCAAAGCCGACAAGCGGGGATTGGCCGAGAAATTCGCCAAGACCGGTCAGCGTGACCTGGGCCAGTCCCTGGCTAACGGAGGCTGGGGTGCTATTCTAGCCATAGCTTATTTCTGGAAGCCTGATCCTGTTCTCTTCGCCGCCTTCGTGGGGGCCATGGCTGCCGTAAATGCCGACACCTGGGCCACGGAGCTGGGTGTATTGAGCTCTTCCTCGCCTCGTTTACTTACCACCGGCAAGCGGGTGCCCATTGGCACCTCAGGAGGGGTAACGGCTCTGGGGACAATGGCGGCTTTGGGTGGGAGTCTCTTTATTGGCTTGGTAGCCTTTGTCCTGGGTTGGGTGGAGACAGTGTTGGGAAGCGGGCCGGTGGGTGAAAGTTATCTCTGGCTGCTGCCTGTCGGCATCCTTGGGGGTCTCAGTGGTTCTACTTTTGACAGCCTGTTGGGGGCCACAGTGCAGGGGATCTATTATTGCCCCCAATGCCGGAAGGAAACCGAGAGTAAGGTGCATCGCTGTGGCCAGTTGGCCCAGCCCCTCCGCGGCTGGCGCTGGCTGAACAACGATTTGGTCAACTTCGTCAGTTCTATCGTGGGCAGTTTGGTCGCAGGACTCGTTATGTGTATTGGGCAGTGCGTGTTCCGTTAAATAAATGCCATGTTTTTGCTATGGAGGCTGTTTTATGTTATAATTGAATTTACTTACTGAAACGGGTGGTGAAAGGATGCCATCAAAGGAACCCCCTCCCGGTTCACCGACAGTTGAAGAGTTACTTCTGCAAGGCATAGCCGCAGCGCGAGAGAACCGGCGCGGGGAAGCTCGCCGCTGCTTGCAGCAGGTTGTGGCCTTGGATCCTTCCAACGAAGAAGCCTGGCTCTGGCTGGCTCGAATCGCTACCGACCCTCGCTCTGCCCTGGCCTACTTCACCCAGGTGCTGGACATCAACCCACAAAACCAGCGGGCCAGGGATGGATTCATTGCCGCCAGGGAACAGTTGATGAAACAGGCAAGCCTCCATGCAACTTCGCCCTCAGCAGACCATGAACCCCTTCCCTCGCCATCCTCCGTATCACGTCGTGCTTTTTCCATCAGCAGAGTCCTTCTCTTCGCCCTGATCGGGCTGGCTTTGTTGGTTCTCATCCTGGTGGCCAGCGGCCGGGCCACAGGCCTGGGCCAGGCTGCCTGGGACCAATGGATCGCCACCAGCACGCCAACGCCTACCCTCACGCCTACGCCAGTACCTACGCCCACCCCCAGCAAAGAGCAGCTGATGGCTCCTCTCTGGACGAGATTGGACATCGCATGGGGCAACCAGGCCTGGAGCGAGGTCATCGGGTTGCTGGAAAAGATCAGGGAGATTGACCCCGCCAATGCCGAGGCCGAGGAGAAGCTCTTCGCCGCCCATTACAACTTCGCCACACAGCTTGTGGAACAGGGCCAGCTAGAGGAGGCGGTTGCCCACTTCGACGAAGCGCTGTCGCTGCGGCCTGATTACTCCCCGGCTCAGGAGGCACGGGAACTGGCAACCGCCTATTTGAAGGGATTGGAGAGCTACCATCAGGGTAACTGGCCGGAGGCTATCGCCTCTCTGGAACGGGTTTATCAGAAGGATCCGAGGTACCAAAAAGTAAAATCCCTGCTCTATGAGGTCCATTGGCGACAAGGAGCAGCTCTTCAGGACAACGGCCAGTTGACGGAAGCTCTTCAGCAATATCGGAGGGCTTTGGAGATATGGCCTGGGGGGACAGAAGCCATGAACCGACGGGCTGCGGTGGCAGCTCTCCTGAAACGCATCGAGGTGGATGTCTCGGAGCAGAGACTCACTGCCTGGGAAGGCGATAGGCTGGTCTACAACTTCGTGTGCTCCACAGGAAAGTCCGGAACCCCCACCAAGTATGGCAGATTCAGCGTCATAAGCAAGATACCCAAGGCCTACGGCAGTGCCTGGGACATCTGGATGCCCTACTGGTTGGGCATCTATTGGGCCGGAGGAAGCGAAAACGGCATCCACGGCCTCCCCATTCTTAGCAACGGCCAAACCCTGTGGTCGGGGTATCTGGGCCAGCCGATTTCCTACGGCTGCATCGTGTTAGATACCTGGGCGGCCAGGCAACTCTACGAGTGGGCCGACATCGGTACCGAAGTCATCATCCACGAATGAAAATGTGACAAATTTGCAAAAATGTGCTAAAATTATTGCAAACCGATAAGGAGGTAGCTCCGATGCCACCCGATACTCGCGAATTCATTGATGTTAATATCTTAC
The DNA here is from genome assembly GCA_964602575.1 of uncultured Anaerolineae bacterium. Lineage (GTDB taxonomy): Bacteria > Chloroflexota > Anaerolineae > VGOG01 > VGOG01 > CAZRSI01. Next base: position 2,983 of record CAZRSI010000127.1, on the reverse strand, counting down.
CAGAGCAATACCGTCCGCGCAGGTTGCCCCGCATAGCGATTATCCTATCGGTGGTAGCAGCCATCTTGCTCCTCCTTCTGGTACCCCTCTACTTCGTCTCCGCCAGAATGAGCGAAGACGTTATCAGTTTGAAAGCTGAGTTGGAGGTCGTGCAGGCCGAGCTGTCCACTATCGAGACGCCAGCCCCCGAGGTTGTGCAGTTGATGAGCGCTTTGGAGGAAACACAGAGGCAGGCGGAGGAATTGCAGGAAGCGTATTCCGCTATAGCGGCCGAGCACGTTGATTGGGTGGCGGTGATGAGGGCCATTAACGAGTACGATCCCAATCAATTGGTTCTCGATTCCATCACTCAGGCCGGTCGCCAAATCACCCTCAACGGACGAGCTATCAGTAAACCCGTTGTGGATGCGTACGCCGCCTCTCTCAGAGCCTCGGACCTCTTCTCCCGCGTGGAGGTGCAGTCCATTACCAGCATAGAGACCCCCTTCGCCCCGGGGACTCCAACCCCACCTGAGGTAACTGTTACTCCTACCGGGGAGATCACGCCCACGGGGTTGATAACACCTACAGTGCCCATCACTCCCCCCACGGCAACCCCCACGCCCATTGGCCCCGACGAATACGAGGTGGATGACTTCCAGCCCAGGGATATCATCCTGGGCCAGACCCAATTACATAACTTCTATCCCCTCTACGACGTGGACAGAGTCAAGTTCCTGGCCAAAGCGGGGCGCTACTACCGGGCCTATACGTCGGATCTGGCGCCGGCAGTAGATACCTACCTGGAGGTGAGTGTAGGGGGAGACCGGTATGAGAATGACGATTGCTATCCAGGTACGGGCGATCTGAGCTCCTGTGTGGAATTTCAGGTCAGAACCGGCTCTGATGTGGAAGCTTCCGTCAAGATAACGAACCGGGGGCAATTCGGCCCGGAGATGTGGTACCAGGTTACCGTAGAGGAAATTGCGCCGACGCCCACGCCGATCCCGACGGATACGCCGATCCCCACTGATACGCCAATTCCCACCCCCACGCCGTTGCCAACCCCCACACCTATGCCAACGCCCACCAATACTCCAACCATCACCCCAACACCAACCCCGGATCTGCGCGACCCGTATGAGCCGGACTATGATGCTCCCAAACCCATCGGCGTGGCAGAGATACAGACGCACAGCTTCTATCCTGATGGCGATGTTGATAAGGTGACCTTCGGAGTCAAGAGTGGTCGTCTGTACGCTGTCAACACCTTCAATCTGGCTCCGGGCGTGGATACCAGAATAGTGGTGGAGTTGAATGGGGAAGTCTGTCCCGATTGCCAGAACGACGATGCCTCCGATCAATTCCTGGAGTCTGAAGTGCGCTTCGTGCCCACCATTGATGGCGTGGCGGTGGCCACTATCAGCAATGTCAAAAACAGCCAATACGGCCCCGACAAGACCTACGACCTGACCCTCAACCTGCTTTCGAGCCTGGTGGACGACTACGAACCCGATGATCCCTTTGCCAAGCCCATCGCTATGGAGGGAATGCAGGAGCACAATTTCTACCCTGAGGACGATAGGGACTTGGTTAAGTTCATGGTCAAAGAGGGACGGCACTACGCTGTTCATACCTCCAATCTGGCGCTGGGAGTGGATACCAGCCTGAAGGTCGTGCTGGAAGGCCAGGTAATGGGCGAGAACGATGACTATGAACCGGGCACGGGCAATTTTGCCTCGGCGGTTTGCTTCCAGGCGCCCAGAGATGGCGCGGCGGTGGCTACAATCACCAATCTGCAACAGCAGTACGCCGTTGATAAGACATATGAGATCAACGTCAATGAGGCTCCCATAATGGAGGTGAGCCCCTTGAACCTGAATTTCACGGCCATAGAAGGGGGAGCGAACCCTCCGGCGCAGCAGGTGAATGTCATCAACAAAGGCGGAGGCACCGTGAATTGGGTAGCCACCAAGGACGCCTCTTGGCTGAACATTAGCCCGTCTTCGGGAATCGCTCCTTCGAGCATAAGTGTGGGCGTGGACATCACGGGCCTGCCAGCGGGTAGCTACATTGGATACATTGATATTGATGGCAGGCATCCGAGGTCCCTGTGCTGCGCCGAGCCCTGTTTCGCCACGGTCAGGGTAAACCTGCTGGTCATTCCTCCGACGCCTACCCCGTCGGCTTCCTACCTGAGGCCCCCTGGCCTGGCCTCACTGGGACCCGTTTGGGCCAAGGGGGTGAGTGCCTGGCAATCCGCAATCCGCAATCCGCAACCTGGGGTGAGCAAGGTCGAACCATCCGCAATGGGAGCTTCAGCCCTTCTCAGTCCAGAGGCGGTGGAATTCGTGATCCTGCTGGAGTTGAAGGCGCCGGAGGAGGCATCGGCATCGCCGTGATTGTCGGACCAATCCGTTGGGCGAAGGTCTCCCGACCGAGCACAAGTCTAGACTTCGTTCTTTTAGCCCAGAGCTTTAGCTCGGGGCAATGCGGCTCTGGAGCTAGTGATAAAGAGTGATGAGAGATAAGGCATGAGAGACAATGAAGTGCGGTCTAAACTGACGTTTGCTTTAGGGGTGGTCATCTTGCTCAGCGCGTTCCTGTTATTGATAGTGAACGTGAGCAGTGGTGTCCTTGCGGTTGGACTGCCATCCCCGTCATCAGAGCGGCAGGTGGCCCCGACTTTGCCGCCACCGAAGTCCCCACCCCCTCCCCACACAGGCTTCATACCGCCACGCATGGACCTGTCTCACTTGAAGGGAGACCGGATGCCCAGGGAGGTCAGCATCGCATCGCTGCCCAACAGGTGGGATTGGCGCGACCAGGGCGCGGTCACCTCGGTGAAGGATCAGGGCGCTTGTGGGGCGTGCTATGCCTTCGCTGCCCTCGGCAACATCGAATCCAAGCTGCTGATAGACGGCGCTGGCACCTATGACTTCTCGGAGAACAACGCCAAGGAATGCGCCTGGGGCGACCCCAGTTGCGCCGGAGGCACCTACCT
>CAZRSI010000126.1:0-8463 GCA_964602575.1 uncultured Anaerolineae bacterium | reverse complement strand
CCCTTGACGAGAAATACCCTTTGGAGTAAAATTATGATCGAGGAGGCGAAGAGGGGTGAGTATTATCACCTTGACCACCGATTTTGGACTGGTAGACGGCTACGTGGGGACTATGAAAGGGGTGATTCTAGGCATTGCCCCTTCGGTTACCATAGTGGATATCTCTCACAATATCCCACCCCAGGACGTGCGCGAAGCGGCCTATGTTCTGTACACTGCCTACCCCTACTTTCCTTCAGGCACTATCCACGTGGTGGTTGTGGACCCAGGAGTGGGGAGCGAGCGTCGAGCCATTGCTTTGCGAACACCTAGGGCCACTTTTGTCGCTCCGGACAATGGCGTTCTCAGTTATGTCATCGCCTGCGAAACGGTGGAGGAGATGGTGAGTCTCACCAAGCCTCGTTATCACCTCTTGCCGGTCAGCCGTACCTTCCATGGACGCGATATCTTCGCTCCTGCCGCAGCTTACCTGGCGCAAGGCATCCCGCTGACTGAACTGGGCGAACCTGTCGCGGAGATAGTTACCTTCGTCCTGCCTCAGCCCCAGGTTCGCTCCGACGGAGCCATTGTCGGACAGATCATCCACATTGACCGCTTTGGCAATCTGATCACCAGCATCAAGGCCGATGACCTGACCGCCCGCAACTTGATTGAGGAGGGGATCATCGAAATCAAAGGTGAGGCTATCCTGGGAATAGCTAATAGCTACGCCGAGGTACCGCCAGGAGAACCCTTGGCCATTATCGGCAGTTCTAATCATTTGGAAATTGCTGTCTCTGGTGGTAGCGCGTCCCTGGCCCTGGAAGCAAAAGTAGGAGACGAGGTTCTGGTGAAGGTCGGAAGCTATGAGGATAGCTGACAAGATTTGGTTCGCAAGTCTTATGCTAATTGATCACCTTTTTGCCACAAACTTCCTGGAAAGGGAGCTAGCCCGGCGCAAGGCCAGGGTGGCGCGCTACGAGGCTCGCTTGGCCCAGATGAGGGAGCAGCTCGTCAAACTCGAGGAGTTGTTCGAAGCTGCTAATCTGCAGCTTTGCCTGCTGTATCTACAGCAGCGCCAGTTGCTGTGGCCCCACCGCTGGCTGCGGTTCGATCCGGCGGATCCCCACGAGGATCAGGGCCTCGACCTCTTAATTGAGCACCTGGTTAAGCCAAGGCTGGCGGCTATTGAGATACAAGAAGTGGAGGAAAACCGCTACCTCTATAAGCTTAAGCCAGATTGGAACGCCATTGGCGATTTTTTTGCCCGGCGGGGTTTTGATCTGCAACCGGAGATAGCCGACTGGCTCCAGAGACGACTCAGTACACTACAACGGCTCGCAGCGGATCATCAGATCCGCTGCTCGTCTGCTGAATTGTTCGTCCGACCTCACGACGAGGTCGGACGATCCAGCGTGAGCTGATTGCGGTCTACTGAGACTGGAGAAAGGAGTTTAAGTTTGGCAGAGAAATTCGTAATCGAAGGCGGACACCCTCTCAATGGTGTGGTGATTCCCAGTGGTAACAAGAATGGCGCTCTGGCTCTCCTGGCAGCTACTCTCTTGACGGATCAACCGGTGGTGTTGAAGAATGTGCCCCGTATCAGAGATGTGGAAACCATGCTGGCCATCATGGCCGATATAGGGGTGGACATCGAATGGACCGGGGACCATGAATTGACCGTCCAAGCCAGGGATCTGAGAGCTACCCACCTGGATCCCGCCCTCTGTAGGGAGATCAGGGCCTCCATCCTTTTTGCGGGGCCCCTTCTGGCCCGTTGTGGCAGTATTTACCTTCCCCTACCTGGCGGAGATGTCATCGGCCGCCGGCGGGTGGATACCCACCTGGCTGCTCTGCGAGCTTTGGGCGCCGAGATCGAGATGGATGCTGGGTATAAGATGCGGGTCAACAAGCTGCGCGGCCAGGACATATTTCTTGATGAGGCCAGCGTGACCGGCACGGAGAATACCATCATGGCCGCCTGTCTGGCTGAGGGGACCACGATCATTCGCAACGCGGCCTGTGAGCCCCATGTTCAGAACCTGGCCCACTTTTTGAACAGCATAGGGGCCCAGATATCCGGCATCGGTACCAACACTTTGACTATTCAAGGCGTTCAAAAGCTTGGAGGCGGTACCCGCCGCATAGACTCCGACTATCTGGAGGTGGGGAGCTTTATCGGACTGGCGGCGGTGACCCGCGGCGAGTTCCTCATCAAAAACGCCGTGCCTGAGCACCTGCGCATGATCCTACTCATGCTGGGGCGTTTGGGTGTCAGGGTGGAGATTCGAGGGGAGGATGTCTTCGTGCCCGCCGAGCAAGAACTGCGGGTTGTCCCTGATGCTCACGGGGCTATTCCCAAGATAGACGACGGCATCTGGCCAGCCTTTCCAACAGACATGATGAGCATTGCCGTGGTGGTTGCCACTCAGGCTGAGGGCACCATTATCATCCACGAGAAAATGTATGAGGGACGGCTGTATTTTGTGGACAAGCTTATCTCCATGGGCGCGCGCATCATTCTGTGCGATCCCTACCGGGCAGTAGTGGTGGGACCATCCAAGCTACATGGCGAGCAGTTGGAGAGCCCCGACATCCGCGCCGGCATGGCCCTGCTCATCGCCACCCTCTGTGCCGAGGGACGGAGTGAGATCCGCAACATCGGTCAGATAGACAGGGGGTACGAAAGGATTGAGGAAAAGTTACAGGCTTTGGGAGCTAGAATTGAGAGGGTGAGGGAATGAAGAACTTGGGGAACTGTGGGGAACTTTGAGGAACTCGGAGGAGAAACTCAGACTCCCCAAGTTCCTCCGAGCTCCCTTGAATTACCTTGGGTTTTTCATTATGAGTTAACCAAGGAGGAGGATGATACTATGGCACGCCGTGAACTTCCCATTCCACCCCATTTCGATCCCGACAAAGTTGGTGAGGTTTGGAAAGTGCCTTACCAGGAAAGGGCCGAGGAGGCCGAGAAGTGGGCTAAGCAATACAACATACAGCCTGCTGCCAATGACAAATTCAAAATCTGTTTGGTGGCAGTAGATGTGCAGAATACCTTTTGCATTCCTGGCTTTGAGCTCTTTGTGGGCGGGCGCTCTGGAACCGGAGCAGTGGACGACAATCGTCGGCTGTGTGAGTTCATCTACCGAAACCTGGATGTGATCACTCAGATTGCTCCCACGATGGACACGCACCAGGCCATGCAGATTTTCCATGCCGCCTTTTGGGTCAACGACAAGGGTGAGCATCCGGCCCCTCTCACCCTTATTTCGGCAGAAGATGTGGAGAAAGGCTGGTGGAAGTTTAACTCCGCTCTTAGCCCCATCCTTGGGATTGACGAGGACTACGCTCAGCGGTATGTCCTTAGTTATACCAGGAAGCTGAAAGAGAGCGGCAAATATGAGCTAACCATCTGGCCCTATCACGGCATGTTGGGCAGCATTGGCCATGCCCTTGTCCCAGCCGTTGAGGAAGCTATCTTTTTCCACAGCATAGCGAGGTATAGCCAGCCAGATTTTCAGATCAAGGGCAACAATCCGCTGACGGAGCACTACTCAGTTCTTGGCCCAGAGGTGGTGGATGGTCCGGACGGAGAGCAAATTGCTCAGAAGAACGTCGAATTTATCGAGCGTCTCTTGCAGTTCGACGCTATTATCATCGCTGGCCAAGCCAAAAGCCACTGCGTGGCCTGGACTATTGACGACTTGCTGCAAGACATCTACACTCGAGACAAGAGGCTGACGGAAAAGGTATATCTGCTGGAAGATTGTACCTCTCCAGTCGTTGTGCCGGGCGTTATGGACTACACCGATGAGGCAGATGCGGCCTTCAAGAGATTTGCCGACGCGGGAATGCAAGTTGTGCGTTCCACCGATCCCATAGATAGCTGGCCCGGCATCACTCTTTAAAAGAAGGAGGAACACACTCGTGACTCAGAAAATTGCCCCTTCCATTCGTTTTGCGCTCTCCGAAGACCGGGCAGATGTCTATTTCACCCGCACGCAGGCCATCCTGCGGAAAGAGGGATTAGATCCGGTGGTGACCATGGAGATTTTCCCCGGCAGGGATGGCGTTTTCTGTGGTATCAAGGAGGTGCTGGAGCTCTTGGCCACTGTCTTGCCCGAAGATGGCGAGGTGTGGAGCCTGGACGAGGGCGACCTCATGAGCGATCACGAGATCGTTTTGCGAATCACCGGGCCCTACAGTTCCTTTGGCCTCTATGAGACGGCCATTTTGGGAATTCTGGCCCATGAGAGCGGTTGGGCCACAGCGGCCCGGGAGTGTGTGGAGGCCGCCGAGGGAGTTCCCATTATCAGCTTCGGGGCTCGCCATATCCACCCCGATGTCTCGGCCAGGATGGAGTATGCAGCCATTGTGGGAGGCTGCGTCACCTGTGCCACTCCCGCCGGAGCCAAGCTGGCGGGCAAGGTGCCGGCCGGGACCATTCCCCATGCCATGGTTCTTATCTTCGGCGACACGGTGAAGGCTACCGAGGCTTTCGACAAACACATACCGCCCGAGTTTCCGCGTATTGCCTTGGTGGATACCTTCAAGGACGAAGCGGAGGAGAGCCTGCGGGTGGCCAGGGCCATGGGGGATCGGCTTTGGGGTGTGCGCCTGGATACTCCGCCGGAGAGAGGTCGGGTCACTCCTGCCTTGGTCAAGGAAGTGCGAGCCCGGCTTGACCAGGCGGGTTTTCCCAATGTGAAGATATTCGTCAGCGGAGGCATCACGCCGGAGCGAATTAGGCAGTTTGCCGCCGAGGGAGCCCCTGTGGACGGCTACGGAGTGGGAAGCTACATCAGCGGTGCCAGGCCAATTGATTTCACTGGCGACCTAAAGGTGGTAGCCGGCAAGCCCCTGGCCAAGCGAGGCCGCATACCAGGCATAACCCACAACCCTCGCCTGAAGAAGGTGGACCTATCGAAATTTAAAGCCTGACGCTTCACGGGGCTTGCGCAGCGAAGCCTGGGGAGCTTAAGAGGTACCCCCTCAAGCCCACCTTTTCTTCTTCAGGGCGGGGCTGACTGGGCCAATGCCCCACATCGGCCATGAGAAGAGGGGATATTGGGGAGACACCTCCCATACCTCCCGACCTGCTGCGCAAGCCCTTCACGTCTTCACGTTTGACATAGGGCGTCAAAACAGTATAATACTCGGTGAGAAAACAACTTTCGTGATGAGGAGAGAAGTGAATGCCTAAGCGTACCTATCAACCCAAGAAAAGACGACGACAGCGAGTTCACGGGTTTCGAGCTCGGATGAGCACTCCAGCTGGACGCAAGGTTATTAAAGCCCGTAGATTAAAAGGGCGAAAAAGATTGGCCGTGCAGAAGTACAGGAAGTAGCTGAAAGTTGAAGGTTGAAGAAAAAGTATCGTCTAAAAAGCAGCAAACAGTTTCAGCGTGTGCGTCGGGAGGGGCGTTCTTGGACCCATCCCTTGTTGGTTTTATGTGCCTTACCCAATGACTTGGAGTACAGCCGCTTTGGCTTCTCGGTGAGCCACTGGGTGGGCAAGGCGGTGGTTCGTAATCGGGCCAAACGCCTCATGAGGGAGGTAACTAGACTGCGTCAGGGGGATATAAAAGAGGGCTGGGATTTAGTATTTATCGCTCGCAACCCCATACGGGAGGCGAATTTCAAGCAAGTAGACCAGGCTATCGAGCAGTTGCTGAGACGGGCTGGTTTGCTGAAGACGAACAACGGGCAAGTGGGGTAGGATCGGCGGTGAGAATCCTCGTCCTGAGCATCATTAAACTTTATCAAAACACCCTCTCCCGTGCTTTGCCCCCCACCTGTCGTTTCGAGCCCTCCTGCTCACACTACGCCTACGAAGCCATTGAGAGGTATGGCTTGTTGAAAGGTGGCTGGCTGGCTGTCAAACGCATCAGCCGTTGCCACCCTTTAAATCCTGGGGGATACGATCCCGTGCCGTGAAGCTGGAAGAGTTTGAATTGCTATCATAACAAGAACCAGGAGGTCTAAGTCTTGAGAAAAATCGCGACAGGGCCTAAGGTTATCCTTTGGCTTTTTATCATCGTTGCTTTGCTAACAGGCTGTCGCAGTGCAGCACCACCCACCAGTTGGCCTGGGCTGACGGTGGCCAAAGGCATTGTGTACGTTGCTGCTGGCGCCAAGGTGCGTGCTCTGGATGCGGAGAACGGAAATCAGAATTGGGAGTTTCCCGGCGAAGAGAAAAAGGGGCCCTTCTACGCCACCCCTGCAGTGGAAGAAGGCCTGGTTTTCGTCGGCTCCAACGACGGCAATCTGTACGCCCTGGACGCAGTCACGGGCAACCAGCGGTGGGTCTTCGCCACCGAAAAGCCTATCATCGCCGGGCCCGCTGTGGCTGGCGATACGGTTTATGTGGCCTCCTCCAACCACAAAGTCTATGCCCTGGAGGCGGTTACAGGAAACACCCGCTGGGAGTTTGCCACCGGCAACTGGGTCTGGGCCACGCCGTTGGTGGCTGGCAACAGGGTGTATGTGGCCTCCATGGATCACAAGATATATTGCCTCGATGTTGAAAATGGTCAAGAGCTATGGAGGTTTGAAGCTGGCGGTGCGGTGGTTTCGACCCCTACCCTGGCCAGGGACACACTCTACTTCGGCGCCTTCGACAACAAAGTTTATGCTCTGGACATGGCCACAGGTACCAAGAAGTGGGAGTTCCAAACAGATGGCTGGGTGTGGAGCCAGCCGTTGGTGGTGAATGATACTGTCTATGTTGGCTCCATGGACAAGAAAGTCTATGCTTTGGATGCCATCAGCGGCCAGAAGCAATGGGAGTTTGTCACGGAGGGCGCAGTCCTGGCGGGGCCGGCCTTCGCCGAGGGTCTGCTCTATGTGGCCTCAGAGGATAAACAGCTTTATGCCCTGGATGCCGCTACCGGGCAGAAGCGGTGGTGGTTTACCGCCAAGACAAGCATTTTCACCCCTCCAGTTGTGGCCGATGGGGTGGTCTTCATCTGTTCCCAGGATGGGCGGGTCCATGCCTTGGAAGCCGGTAACGGCGATCTGCTCTGGGCCTTCCCACGGGCGGAATAGCTTTAAGGAGGTAGTTTAGTGGCACAATTGTGGAACCTTTTGCTTCAAGGCATGGTAAACAGCCTGCTTTTTCTGTATAGCGTGTTGGCTCATAACTTCGCTCTCAGCATAGCCGTTTTCACCATACTGGTGCGACTTCTCACCCTGCCCTTGACCCTGCCTGCGCAGCGCTCGGCGAAAATTCAGCAGGAGCTACAGCCAGAGATAGAAAAAATCCGCAAGAAATGGGCCAAGGACAAGGAGAGGCAAACACAGGAGATGATGAAACTCTACAAAGAGAAGGGCATTAACCCCACCATGGGATGCCTGCCCATGCTTCTTCAGTTGCCTATCATGCTGGCCTTCTATCAATCTATTGTGAAAGCCTTGGCCAACACCCCTTTGCAGATGATCAGCCTGGGCAAATCGGTAGCGCCCAGCCTCTCTCACCTGGTGCCCTTGGGGAGTCGTTTCCTGTGGCTGGACCTGGGCTACCCCGACCCCACCTTTGTCCTGCCCATTCTGGTGGTGGTCACTACCTGGATTCAGCAGAAAATGGCCACTCCACCCAGTACCGACCCTCAAGCGGCTGCCATGAGCCAGAGCATGCAACTTACCATGCCTTTGATGTTTGGCTTTATCACCATGTCGCTAGCCTCGGGGCTTGCCGTTTACTTCGTGGTATCCAACCTGGTGGGCATCGTCATCCAGTACTTCATAACTGGCTGGGGTGGTCTTTTGCCACAGAGAGATAAGGAGAAGGGCGCAAGCAAGAAAGGAAAGTAAGCGGGGATGGAAGGAGAAGCAAAGAGCATCGAGGTCGCCGCCCCCACAGTCGAAGAGGCTACTGCTAAGGGCCTGGCCCAGTTAGGAAAGTCCAAAGATGAGGTGGAGATCGAAGTTCTGGACCCTGGAAGTCGGGGAGTGTTCGGAATCGGTGCCAGGGATGCTCTGGTTCGCCTTAGCCTGGTGGAGCCGAGGGAGGAGCCCTCTCCCGGGGAAGGGGTGAGACAGATTGCTAAGGAAACCCTGCAAGAGTTGTTGGCCAAGATGGGGGTGAAGGCCCAAGTGACCATTCGGCCCGAGGAGGAGATGCCCCAAGATGAGGATGCGCCTCCGTTTATCTTGGATGTAATGGGGGATGACCTGGGGATCCTCATCGGGCGCCGTGGCCAGACCTTGCAGGCATTGCAATACATCACCCGCCTCATTGTCAGCCGAGAGGTCCAGCGCTGGGTCAATTTGGTTGTTGATGTGGAAAGATACAAGGCTCGGCGGGAGAAAGCGCTCCGACAACTGGCCCGAAAGATGGCCGAGCGGGTAGCCTTCGGTGGCCAACCGGTAGCGTTGGAACCTATGCCCCCCCATGAACGCCGCATCGTCCACTTGACCTTGCGCGACCATCCGCTTGTAACCACGAAGAGCGTTGGCAAGGGTGACCAGCGCAAGGTGACGATT